>NZ_PSTM01000010.1:0-130389 GCF_002930875.1 Rathayibacter sp. AY1A5
CACGTCGAGCAGCACCACCTCGGGCGCGAGCGAGGCGACCAGGCCGACGGCGGAGTCGACGTCGGCCGCCTCCCCGACGACCTCGAGCTCGGGGGTGGGTGTCGGGGTGGCGTCGGCGTCCGGCGCAGTGGTGCCGGAGTCGGCGCCCGGTGTGGAGTCCTGGACGCGGATCGACCCGCCCTCCTGGGCGATGCGGACCACGAACTGCTCGGCCTCGGGATCGCCGAAGGTCTGCGTCCACAGCTGACGGCCGTCGGCGGTGCGGACCTCGCGGGGCGCGTCGATCGCGCCTCCGTCGGCGTCCAGAACGAGGAGCTCGGTGTCCTCCGTGGTCGCCTCGAGGCGGACCGCCGTTCCCGCCATCGTGGCGACGGACACGTGCCCGTAGCCGATCCAGAGGTCCAGCGGCTCGCCGGAGGTCTCGTAGCCGGGTGCGACCGTGACGCGCAGGTCGCTCGCCGCGAGCGTCGCGTAGCGGCCGGGAGCGGCGCTCGAGAAGCCGTAGGTGCCCAGCACGGGGAGCAGCTCGCGGTCGGTCGGCAGCACGGCGGCGCAGGCGGCCGTGACCAGCGCGACCGTCGCGAGGGCGACCAGCGCGATCGCGCGCCTCCGGAACAGGCCGGCGAGCACGATCACCACGGCGAGCACGAGCGCGGCCGAGGCGGCTCCGACGACGAGGGCCGTCGGTCCGGAGGCGGTGAGCGAGACCAGTGCGCCGGTCAGGGCGGCGGCGCCCAGGGCGAGCAGCGTGAGGCTCGCCCGCAGCCGGGGGTTCGCGGCGCGTCGGAGGCGCTGGCGCTCCAGGCGCGCGGCGGTGACGGCGGCGGCGGCGAGTCGCGCCTCCTCCGCCCGGGCGCGGGCCGTCTCGCGGGCCGTCGCGCTCTGCTGGGCGCGGAACGCCTCCCGCTCGGCCCGCCAGGCCTCCTGGCGCTCGCGCCACTCGGCGACGGCCTCGGGGGACGAGGGGCGCTCGTCCTGCAGCCCGGGGTCGGGTGCGGGGTAGGCGGGAGCGGAGGGCGCGGGGTAGGGGAGCGTCGCGGAGGGGTGTGCGGACGGGGAGCCCTGGGCCGGGTGAGCGGCCGCGTCGTCCGACCGCCGGCTCCGCCGCACGATCCAGACCACGAAGGCCACGATCAGCCCGAGCACCACGAGCGACCACAGCGTCCGCCCGGTCGCGGGCGCCCAGGGCATCGCCCCGGTGTACGCGCCGCCGAGCGACCAGAAGCCCTGCGCCACCGGCAGCATCGAGGCGAGCACGAGGACGCCGATCCCGGCGTGCACCCGGTCGAGCGAGCCGCGGAGCAGCCGCTCCACCGGCAGGGCGCCGTCCTGGTCGGGCAGCAGCAGCCAGGCCGCGGCGTAGAGGAGGAGCGCGGGCCCGCCCAGCACCGCGACGACGAGCACGATCCCGCGCACGATCAGCGGGTCGATGCCGAGCCGGTCGGCGATCCCCGCGCAGACGCCGCCGATCCAGCCGGGACGGCGGGGCAGGTCGAGGCCTCGCAGCCAGAGCACGAAGCGGTTCTCGGGCGCGGGGGGCGGATCGGCCAGGCCTGGGGCTCCCGGGCCGGGGCTCTCGGGGCCGGCGCTGTCCGGGCCGGGGCTGTCGGGGCCGGCGGCTCCGGGATCCGTCCCGATCGGCGTCGTCGCTGTGCCTTCCGCGCCCGTGCCGTCCGGCTCCGCGGAGCCCGGCGGGGTCGTGCTCTGTCCTGTCATGCTGCGAGTCTCCCGTGCGCCCCACGGCCCGGACCATCGGGGGAACCCCTGATCCGACCCCGAGAGCACCCCCGATCGTGCGGCCGACCTGTTTGGATGCAGGGGTGAGCACAGTCCCCGGCACCGCCGTCCGCCCCCCGCTGCAGCGGCCGCGGACGATGCTGCTCGGCGGAGTGTGCACCGCGGTCGCCGACCACCTCGGCTGGAGCGTGCGGAGGACCCGCCTCCTGGCCGTTCTCACGACCGCGCTCGGCGGGGGCGGCGCGCTCCTCTACCTCTGGCTCTGGGCGCTGGTGCCCCTCGCGCCGCTCGACTCGCGCGACGCGGATCCGGCCGTCCGCCGCTCCGCTCCCGTGGCCGGCCTGCTGACCCTCGCCGCCGCCGTCGCGGCGCTCGCCGTGCTGATCACCGTCGACAGCGGTGACGACGCGGACATCACGCGCGCACTCGTCGCCGTCGGCCTGCTCGCGGGAGGAGCCGTCGGCTGGAGTCTCGGACTCGACCGCGGCGACGCCGTCCGCCCCGCCCGGTACGGCTCCGCGGTGCGCCTCGCCTCCTGCGCGCTGCTGGTGCTCGCCGGAGCGGCCGTGCTCACCGGCCGCCCGAGCGCGCTCAACGCGGTGCTCGCCGTGGGCGTGCTGCTGATCGCCGCCGGTGTGCTGGCCGCGCCCCGGGTGGTGACCCTCTGGTCCGAGCTGATGGGCGAGCGGGCCGCCCGCGTGCGCGAGGAGCAGCGGGCCGAGATCGCCGCGCACCTGCACGACTCCGTGCTGCAGACCCTCGCGCTCATCCAGAACCGCGCCGGAGCCTCGAGCGAGGTCGCCCGCATCGCGCGCGCCCAGGAGCGGGAGCTGCGCGACTGGCTGTTCGAGCGCGACGTCCCGGTCGCCAACGACCTGGCCGCCGAGGTCCGGGCGATCGCCGCCGCCGTCGAGCTCGACTACCCCGTGCACCTCGAGGTGGTGGCCGTCGGAGCGTCCGTCCCCGGCGCCGCCGCGCTCCTCGCCGCGACCCGCGAGGCCGTGCTCAACGCGGCCCGACACGCGGGCGGCGACGTCTCGGTGTACCTCGAGTCCTCCGTGCAGGGCGTCGACGTGTTCGTGCGCGACCGCGGCCCCGGCGTCGTCCTCGACGAGGTGCCCGGGGACCGCCTCGGCATCCGCGAGTCGATCATCGGCCGGATGGCGCGCGCGGGCGGCAGCGCGACCGTGCGTCCCGGAGTCGGCGGCACCGGCACCGAGGTGCATCTGCGGCTCCCCGCGGAGGTCGAGCGGTGACCCGCGTGCTGCTGGTCGACGACCACTCCATCTTCCGCTCCGGCCTGCGGGCCGACCTCGCCCCCGAGCTCGAGGTCGTCGGGGAGGCGGCCGACGTCGACTCCGCCGTCGGCCTGGTCGCCTCGCTCGCGCCCGAGGTGGTGCTGCTCGACGTGCACCTGCCGGGCGGTGCGGGCGGAGGCGGGGCCGAGGTGCTGCGGCGCAGCGCCGGGTCGTCGTCGCGCTTCCTGGCGCTCAGCGTCTCGGACGCCGCGGAGGACGTGGTCGGCGTGATCCGCGCCGGCGCCCGCGGCTACATCACCAAGGCCAGCTCCGGAGCCGAGGTCAGCCGGGCCGTGCTCGCGGTGGCGGGCGGGGACGCCGTGTTCTCGCCGCGCCTGGCCGGCTTCGTGCTCGACGCCTTCGGGGCGCTGGCGGGCGAGCAGGCGGAGTCGGTGGACGAGCTCGACCGGCTCTCGGCCCGCGAGCGCGAGGTGATGCGCCTGATCGCCCGCGGCTACGCCTACAAGGAGGCGGCCGCCGAGCTCTTCATCTCGGTCAAGACGGTCGAGTCCCACGTCTCCGCCGTCCTCCGCAAGCTGCAGCTCTCCTCCCGCTACGAGCTCACCGCCTGGGCCTCCGCCCGCCGCCTGCTCTGAGGCGCGCGCGAGCAGTCAACCCCGCCCCTCCTCCCGCTCCTGCCGTCCGACACTGTCGGGACACGACAGGAAAGGACGACCCGATGGTGACCACCACCCCCGCTCTCCCGACCCTGGCCGAGCTCCTCCGCGACTCCCGGCCCGTGTCGCAGCTCTACGTCGACCTCGCGATCGACTCCGGGGATCCGCCGGACATCTCGCTCGAGCGCGCCACGTCCCTCGGAGACGAGCTCGCCCGCCAGGGTGCGCCCCAGGCCGACATCCGGGCCCTCACCGCTCTGCTCGAGGAGGCCGGGCGCCCCCAGGGCGGCTGCTGCCTCTTCGCGGTCGCCGTGGACGGGAGGGTCGTGCTGAACGAGGTGCTGCCGGGTCGGCCGGTCGCGCCCGAGGGCGTCTCCTACAGCCCGCTCCCGGACATCGTGCCGCTGCTGCAGCACCGGCCCGACCTGCGCGTCCTCGTCGTCGAGACCTCGCGGGACGGCGGCGAGATCCGCCTGCACCGCCTGGGCGCGCAGCGACCCGAGGCCGAGCAGGCCGTGCAGGGCCGCACCGACACCCTCCACAAGGCGCAGGCCGGCGGCTGGCGGCACGACCGGTTCCACCACCACGCGGAGGAGATCTGGCGGCGCACGCAGGCCGAGCTCGCCGCCGCGGTGGACGAGCTCGTGCGCGTGCACCGGCCGCGCCTGCTGGTCGTCGCGGGGGACATCCACGCCCGGCAGCTGCTCGCGCAGCAGCTCTCGCCGAGCAGCGCCGCGATCCTGGCCGTCGAGCCCGTGAACACGCGGGCCGCCGGCAGCGAGGAGGGGGCGCTGGAGCGGTTCGTCGACGAGCAGCTCGACCGGATCCTGCTGCGCGAGAAGGAGGACGTGCTCGACGCCCTGCGCACCGGGGAGCCGCGCCGCATCGTCGAGTACTCGCTCGGCGCGATCGTCACGGCGCTGGCCTCGGCGCAGGTCGAGACGCTGGTGCTCGACCCCGGCCGGCTGCGCGAGCGCGCTCTGCTGGCGCTCGCCGCGGAGCCGTGGGTCGCGTCGGCCCCGGAGGAGGCGCTGGGCGCCGAGGTGATCGACTCCGTCGACGCCGCCCTCGCGCTGGCCCGCGCCGCCGTGCTCACGGACGCGCGCGTGCTCGTCACCGACTCCCGCACCGCTCCGGAGGGGGCCGACGTGGTGACGCTGCCGCACGACGCCGACGCCGCGGCGATCCTCCGCTGGCGCACCGGCCCGCCGGTCCCGGGGGCCTGAGCGGCGGGTCCCCGAGCGTGGCAGGGCCCGGGCCCCGATCCTGTGATCGGTCCCGGGGGCCTGAGCGGCGGGTCCCCGAGCGCGACAGGGCCCGGGCCCCGATCCTCTGATCGGTCCCGGGCCCTGTCCGGCCTCACGCCTGCGGGTCGTCCTCGCCCTCGGCGGCCGCGCGGCGGCGCGCTCCGAGGCCGAGCGCGGTGGCGCCCGCGGCCAGGAGCGCGGTGGCGCCCGCGATCAGGCCGACGCTCTCGACTCCGGTCGAGGCCAGCCCGCCGCCCGAGCCGCCGACGGGCAGCGGGGTGGGCGTGCCGGTCGGCGCGGTCGTGGGCACCGGGGACGGAGCCGCGGTGGGCGCCGCGGTCGGCCCGGCGGTCGGCGCCGTGGTGGGAGTCGCCGTGGGCGCGGTGGTCGGCGGGGTCGTCGGTGCCGTGGTCGGCCCGGCGGTCGGCGTCGGAGTCGGCGCCACCACCTGCGAGGCCGGCAGGATCTGCACGATGGTCGGACGCGGTGCCGCCACCGCCCCCGCCGCCGTGGATCCGTAGTCCGGGAAGAACGAGGTCGGCGCCTCGAAGGTGCCCTCCTCGCCCGGGTGCTGCACCGCCACGAACACGTGCTGGTCGAGGTCGTGGACGATCGGTCCGCAGGTCTCGGCGTCGCGGGGCACCGAGAGGAACTGCTCCACTCCGCCGCGCGTCGCGCCCTCGAGCGCGACCTTGAAGAGCCCGTCGTTGTAGCCGATGCCGCTCGGGGCGCCGTCGGTCGAGATCCAGAGGTTCCCGACCGAGTCGAAGGCCAGGTTGTCCGGGCACGAGATCGGCGAGACCTGGTCCGCCGGGAAGCCGGAGAAGTAGACGACGTCGCCCTGCGCCTGGTCGCCGCAGAGCATCAGCAGGTTCCAGGTGAAGGTGCGGCCGGTCTGGTCGCCGCCGTCCTCGATGATCTCGACGATGTGGCCGTCGCGGTTCTCGGTGCGCGGGTTGACCTCGGTCGCGCCCTCCTTGGCGCCCTCGGTGCCGCGGGCGGAGTTGTTGGTGCAGGCCACGTAGATCCGGCCGCTGACCAGGCTGGGCTGCACGTCCTCGCAGCGGTCCATCTTGGTCGCGCCCGCGGCGTCCGCCGCCTGGCGGGTGTGCACGAGCACCTCGGCGACGCTCATCCCGGCGATCGTCGAGGCGCCGTTCAGCACCAGGGGCAGCCACTCGCCGATGCCGTCGAAGCCGCCGTCCGAGGGGACCGCCCCGGTGCCGGTGATCTCGGCCACGGGGGAGTCGCCGGTGAAGCGGGCGACGTAGAGGTCGCCCTCCTCCAGCAGGGTCTTGTTGTGGGCGCGGTCGCCCTCGATGTAGCGCTTCGTCGAGACGAACTTGTAGAGGTAGTCGAAGCGCTCGTCGTCCCCCTGGTACGCGACCACGCGGCCGTCCGGGGCGATGATGACGTTCGCGCCCTCGTGCTTGAGCCGGCCGAGCGCCGTGTGCTTCTTCGGCGTGGAGTCGGGGTCGAAGGGGTCGAACTCCACGATCCAGCCGAAGCGGTTCGGCTCGTTCTCGTAGCCCGGGGTGCGGGCGTCGAAGCGGGGGTCGTCGAGCTCCCAGAGGCGCGAGGTCTCGGAGTCGGCGAGGCCGTAGCGCTTCTCGGCGTCGCTCGTGCCGACGGCGCGGAAGTAGCCGTTGAAGTTCTCCTCGCCCGAGAGGATCGTGCCCCACGGCGTCGTGCCCCCGGAGCAGTTGCCGAGCGTGCCGAGCACGGTGCGGCCCTCGGGGTCGGCGACCGTCTTCAGCAGGTCGGTGCCGGCGGCGGCGCCGGTCACCTCGTAGGGGGTGTCGAGCAGGTAGCGGCGGTTGCGCTCGCCCCCGCGGACGTAGGCCCACGGGCGGTCGACCGCGGTGCGGACCAGCTCGACGACGCTGAGGCCGTGGGCGGCGCGGCCGACGGCGCGCACGCGCTCCGGCTCCTCCTCGAGCTGCGCGGCCGGGAACATGATGCTCTCGTTCGTGTACTCGTGGTTCACGACGAGCAGGGCGCGGAGGCGCTTCGAGCCCGGGATCTCGACGATGTCGGTGTAGTCGTTGTTGTAGCCGAACTGCGCGGCCTGGGCAGCCTCCGTCTGGTCGGCGATGTCGAAGGCGGGGCTGTCGGCGAAGAGCGGGTCGCCCCAGCGGATGATCGGCTGCCAGGCGAAGCCCTCGGGGACCGTGAACCGGTCGACCGTGTACGGCACCGGAGCGATCGGAGTGAAGGCGAGCGGCGAGCCGTCGGCCGAGGTCGCCACGGCCGCCTCGGCGGTGGGTGCTCCTCCGGCGGACGCGACGGCGACGGTGACCGCGCCGGCCAGGCCGAGGCCGAGGGCGCTGCGGCGGGAGAGCTGCGACGAGACGATGTCGCGGAAGTAGCTGTTGTGCGACGTGTTGCAGGTCGCGGTGGAGCAGGCGTTGGCGCACTTCAGCGCGCAGGTGACGGGGCTGCGCTTGCCGCGCACGTGGCCGGCCATCGGGAGGAGGAGCGGGCGGCGGGCGGTGTCCGACATGGAGGTCCTTCGATCACGAGCAGGAGACGCGATCGAGGCAAGCAGGGGGAGGGGTCGCCGATGCCGCCGGGTGGAGGCTCCTCCCTGAACGGATTGTGAACGTTCTCACAAGAAGGTGAGGCTCACCTTCCCTCCCGGCGGCCCTCCGAGCGCGCCTCCAGGACCGCCCCGACGTTCCCCGCGATCCACTCGACGACCGGCAGCAGACGCTCCGCCAGCTCCGCTCCCAGCGGCGTCAGCCGGTACTCGACGTGCGGCGGGACGACCGGCCGCGCCTCGCGGTGCACGAAGCCGTCCTCTTCCAGGATCCGCAGCGTCTGGGCGAGCATCTTCTCGCTGATCCCGCCGATCCGGCGCCGCAGAGCGCCCCAGCGCAGCGTGCCCGGAGCGAGCGCCGCGAGCACCAGGACGCCCCACTTGCTGGTGACGTGCCCGAAGACCTCGCGGCTCGGGCAGTCGGCGGAGTAGACGTCCCCGGCGAGCAGGGGGGAGTCGGCGATCGTCATGGGTGCTCCTCGGGACAGGGGTGATGACAGTACTAACGAAATAGTGGGTACTGCATTCCGGGAAGCAGGAGGAGGATGCGCCGGTTGCACCCTCCTGGCGGCGGACCCCGCCCGCCCCACCCGTCAGGAAGGACCCCTCATGACCATCGTCGTCACCGGAGCCACCGGCCACCTCGGCCGTCTCGCCGTCGAGCACCTGCTCGCCCGCGGCACCGCCGCCTCCGACATCGTCGCCACCGGCCGCGACGCCGCGAAGCTCGAGGCGCTCGCCGCCGACCTCGGCGTCCGCACCGCCGTCGCGGACTTCGACGACTCCGCCTCGCTCGACGCCGCCTTCTCCGGCGCCGAGGCCGTCCTCCTCGTCTCGGGCTCCGAGGTCGGCAGGCGCGTCGCACAGCACACCGCCGCGATCGACGCCGCCGTCCGCGCCGGCGCGCGCCTGGTCTACACGAGCGCCCCGAAGGCGACCACGAGCGCGCTCATCCTCGCCCCCGAGCACAAGGCCACGGAGGAGGCGATCGCCGCCAGCGGCGTCCCCGCTGTCATCCTCCGCAACGGCTGGTACAACGAGAACTACGAGCAGACCGTCGCCGAGCTCGCCTCCACCGGCAGCACCCTCTCGAGCGCCGGCGAGGGCCGCGTCGCCAGCGCCGCGCGCACCGACTACGCCGAGGCCGCAGCGGTCGCCCTGACCGACCCGTCCCTGGTCGGCACCGTGCACGAGCTCTCCGGCGACACCGCCTGGAGCTTCGACGAGCTGGCCGCGATCGTCGCCGAGGTCGCCGGACGCGACGCCGCGATCAGCCACGTCTCCTCCGACGAGCACGCCCGCGTCCTCACCGGCGCCGGCGTCCCCGAGGGCGGAGTCGGCTTCGTCGTCGGCCTCGACGCGAACATCGCCGACGGCCTCCTCGGCGGGACCGACGGCTCGCTCGCCCGCCTGATCGGGCGGCCGACCACGCCGATCCGCGCGTACGTCGAGGAGCAGCTCGGGCGCTGACGCTCCGGCGTCCCCGTCGGCCACCGTCCGGCTCGCAGGAGCAGTCCGCCCCCGCGAGCCGGACGGTGGCGCGCCCGGCCCTCCCGCGGCTCCGCGCCGGGCACTCCCGTCCGCGGCTCCGCGCCCGCCCTCCGCGGCTCCGCGCTCGACCCGCCGCACCTCGCGCCACCGTGTCGGCGCCCCGACGTAGGCTGTCCGCCATGACCTCGACGACGCCTCGCTCCGGTATCGACCGCTCCGAACTCGACCCCGCGACGCGCCCGCAGGACGACCTCTACCGGCACGTCAACGGGCTCTGGATCGACCGCACCGAGATCCCCGCCGACAAGGCGCGCTACGGCTCCTTCCACGTGCTCCAGGAGGAGGCGGAGAAGGCCGTGCGCGACATCATCGTCGAGGCGCAGACCGCGCAGCACGGCACCGAGGAGCGACTGTTCGGCGACCTCTACGCCTCCTTCATGGACGAGGAGCGGGCCGAGGAGCTCGGCGCCGCCCCGATCGCCGACGACCTCGCCGCCGTGCAGCGGGTCGACTCGATCCCCGGCCTGCTCCGCGCGGTCGGCGCCTTCGAGCGCACCGGCGTCCCCGGGCTCTTCGGCCTCTTCGTCGACAACGACCCGGGCAGCCCCGAGCGCTACCTCGTCTTCGTCAACCAGGGCGGCCTCGGCCTGCCGGACGAGAGCTACTACCGCGAGGAGGAGTTCGCCTCCGTCCGCGAGGCCTACACGCCGTTCGTCGCGCGGATGCTGGCCCTGGCCGGCATCGACGCCGCCGAGGCCCGCGCCGAGCGCATCGTCGCCCTCGAGACCGACCTGGCTGCCGCGCACTGGGACAAGGTCCGCAGCCGCGACAGCCAGGCGACCTACAACCTCCGCTCCTGGTCCGAGGTCGAGGAGCTCGCCGCGGGCGTCGACCTCGGCGTCTGGCTCACCGCGATGGGCGCTCCGGAGGGGGCGCTCGCCGAGGTGGTCGTCCGCCAGCCGAGCTTCCTCCAGGGTCTCGCGGGCCTGCTCACCGAGGACCGGCTCCCGGCCTGGCGCGACTGGCTGTCCTGGCAGGTGATCCGCGGAGCCGCGGCCTACCTGTCCAGCGGCTTCGTCGACGCCAACTTCGACTTCTACGGCCGCACCCTCACCGGCACCCCGCAGAAGCGGGAGCGCTGGAAGCGCGCCGTCTCGCTCGTCGAGGGGTCGCTCGGCGAGGCGGTCGGCCGCACCTACGTCGCCCGCCACTTCCCCGAGACGGCGAAGGCCGCGATGGACGTGCTGGTCGCGAACCTCATCGAGGCGTACCGCCGCTCCATCGTCGACCTGGAGTGGATGAGTCCCGCCACCCGCGAGCGCGCGCTCGAGAAGCTCGCGAAGTTCACGCCCAAGATCGGCTACCCGGTGCGCTGGCGCGACTACTCCGCCCTCTCGATCGACCCGGCCGACCTGCTCGGCAACGCCCGCCGCGTGGCCGAGTTCGAGTTCGCCCGCGAGCTTGGCAAGATCGGCCGCCCGCTCGACCGCGACGAATGGTTCATGACCCCGCAGACGATCAACGCGTACTACAACCCGGGCTTCAACGAGATCGTCTTCCCGGCCGCGATCCTGCAGTTCCCCTTCTTCGACGAGGCCCGCGACCCCGCCGCGAACTACGGAGCGATCGGCGCCGTCATCGGCCACGAGATCGGCCACGGCTTCGACGACCAGGGCTCGCGCTTCGACGGCGACGGCCGCCTCACCGACTGGTGGACCGAGGAGGACCGGGCCGCGTTCGAGGAGCGGACGAAGGCGCTCATCGCGCAGTACGACGCGCTCGCTCCCGCGACCACGCCCGGGCACCACGTGAACGGCGCCCTGACCATCGGCGAGAACATCGGCGACCTCGGCGGTCTCGGCATCGCCTGGAAGGCGTACCTGCTCTCGCTGGACGGCGAGGAGCCGCCCGTCGTGGACGACCTGACAGGCGCCGAGCGCTTCTTCCTCTCCTGGGCGCAGGCCTGGCAGCAGAAGTCCCGCGACGAGGAGACGATCCGCCTCCTCGCCATCGATCCGCACGCTCCGGCCGAGTTCCGCTGCAACCAGATCGTCCGGAACATCGACGAGTTCTACGCTACTTTTGACGTCTCCGAAGGCGACGCCCTCTGGCTCTCCCCGAGCGAGCGCGTCACCATCTGGTAGTCGCCGCCGACCACCTCCGCACCACGGACGAGGAGCCCCGGGCATCGAGAGCCGACCGATGCCGCGGGGTCGTCCGCCGATCGCGCGTCCTGCCGGCGCGTGAGGACTCAGGTCCCCCCTCCGCACGACCGCACTCCCGACCCGTAGAGGGGCCGTACCCGTGGTGATCCCCACCAGCGAGACCCGCCGTGAGAGCCGACGCAACCGCCGGGGGCGCCACAAGGGCGGCGGCGACCGCGAGAACTTCCAGCGCGGCTTCGACGCCCTCGGCCGTCTCGCGATCGACGGGGTCGTCGTCTCGGCGCGCGCCGTCGACCTGGCGACCGGCCGCACCCTGTTCGCGGTCGACGACTCCGTCTCGATGCCCACCGCCTCCCTCGGCACCGTCGTGCTGCTGATCGAGGTCGCCGCCCGGCTGGAGGACGAGCTGCAGGAGAACCTGCGCCTGGTCGACCGGACCGCGGCGGACGCGGTCTCGGGCTCCGGGCTCTGGCAGCACCTCCAGGTGCCGTCGATGCCGATCGCCGACCTCGCCGCCCTCGTCGGGGCCTCGAGCGACAACCTCGCGACCAACGTCCTGCTGCGTCGCGTCGGCCTCGACGCCGTGCGCGAGCGGGCGGAGGCGCTCGGCCTCTCCCGCACCGCCCTGCTCGACGTCGTGCGCGACGAGCGCGGCCCGGACGACGCGCCGCAGCTCTCGATCGGCTCCGCCCGCGAGCTGACCTGGCTGCTCGCCACGCTCGCGAACGGCGAGATCGTCGACGCCGCCGTGAGCTCGCGGGTGATCGGCTGGCTCTCGCTCGGCACCGACCTCTCGATGGTCGCCGCCTCGTTCGGGCTCGACCCGCTCGCCCACCGCCACCCCGACCACGGCGTCCTGCTCGTCAACGCGACCGGCACCGACGTCGGCGTCCGCGCCGAGGCCGGAGTCCTCCGCGGCCCGCGCGCCGGAGTCGCCTACGCGGTCGCCACCCAGTTCGACGACACGACCCTGCACTACCGCCTCGCGGTGCTGGAGGGCATGCGCACCCTCGGGGCCGACCTGCTCGAGTACGTGCACTGACGGCTGCCGGGACGGAGGCTCCACCGGAGCAGGCCGATCCCGCGGGGCCCCTCGGGTGCCCCGTCAAGTCCGTGACCGCCTCCGGGGGCGCGACCTAGGCTGCCCGCAGCGGCGCCGCCTCCCGGGCGCACCGCGGAGAGGGAACCATGAGCAGCTTCGGCTTCGACGCCCCCGAGGACGTCACCGACACCACCCGCCCCGACGGCGACTCCCTGCCGGTCCCGCCGGAGGACCCGGCCGAGATCGACGACCCCGAGTCGATAGACGAGGCGCTCGACCAGGGCGCCGACGCCCGCCTCGGCGACGACCAGGACCCGCCGGAGCACCCCTTCATCCCGTCGCCCAGCTGATCGGCCGGCCGGGCGCCTCAGCGGCGCCCGGCCTTGTCCGACCTGGCTGCTCCTCCGAGCCGACTACTCCTTCGACCCCGGCTTCAGGCGGTTCGCGAGGCGCTTGATCGGGTGGGCGGGCTCGCGCTCCGCCGGATCCTCGACCTCGAGGCCGTAGAACGTGCCGATGTCGCCGACGAACGCCTTGCGGCGGGCCTTGTCGTAGGCGCGGATCTCGCGGCGGAAGGCGATCACCGTCGCGACGCACATCAGGATCATCACGACGCTGAACGGCAGGGCCGAGAGGATCGCGGCGGTCTGCAGGGCGTCGAGGCCGCCGGCGACCAGGAGCGACAGGGCGAGCAGCGCGGTCGCGACGGCAAAGAACACGCGGATGCGGTTGCGCGGCTCCGGCTCGCCGCCGGTCGCGATCATCGACATCACCAGCGCTCCGGAGTCGGCGGAGGTCACGAAGAAGACGCCGATCAGGAGGATCGCGCCGATCGTCAGCACCGAGCCCGCGGGCAGTCCCTGCAGCATCGAGAAGAGCGCCAGGTTGGTGTCGACCGAGCCGTCGGCGCCGACGAGGCCGCCGGCGCCGTAGAGCTCCCGGTAGATGGCCGTGCCGCCGAGGACGCTGAACCAGAGGAAGGTCATGATCGTCGGCACGAGCAGCACGCCGCCGACGAACTCGCGGACCGTCCGGCCCTTCGAGACGCGGGCGATGAAGATGCCGACGAACGGCGCCCACGACATCCACCAGCCCCAGTAGAACGTGGTCCACGAGGCCTGCCACTGCTCGCCCTCGCGGCCGGCGTAGGCGCTGACCGTGAAGGTCAGGCCGATGAAGTTCTGCAGGTAGTTGCCGAGCGACTGCACGAACTCGCGGAGGAGGAACTGGGTCGGGCCGGCGACGAGCACGAAGACGAGGAGCGCGGCGGCGAGCAGCAGGTTGCCGGTCGAGAGCCACTTCATGCCCTTGCCCACGCCCGAGATCAGCGAGAAGACGGTCAGGCCCGTGACCACGGCGATGACCACGATCTGCACGGTGAGCGACGACTCCACGATGCCGCTCGCCTCCAGGCCCGCCGAGATCTGGGTGACGCCCAGGCCGAGCGAGGTCGCGACTCCGAACATGGTGCCGACCAGGGCGACCACGTCGATCGCGTTGCCCCAGCCGCCGCGGACCCGGCGGCCCAGCAGCGGCTCCAGCGCCCAGCGGATCGACACCGGCCGCTTGCGGCGGTGGATCGCGTAGGCGAGGGCGAGGCCGACCACCACGTAGATGGACCAGGCGTGGACGCCCCAGTGCAGGTAGGTCTGCGAGATCGCGCTCTGCGCGAGCTGCGTCTCGGTGCCGGTGACGCCCGGGCGCGGAGTGGCGAAGTGGGTGAGCGGCTCCGCGACGCCGTAGAAGACGAGGCCGATGCCCATGCCGGCGGCGAAGAGGAGCGAGATCCAGGCGAGCATCGAGAACTCGGGCTCGTCGTCGTCGGCGCCGAGCTTGATGTCGCCGAAGCGGCTGACGCCCATCCAGATCGCGAAGGCCACGAAGACCGCGGCGATCAGCACGTAGTACCAGCTGAACGTGTTGACGACCGTGGTCTGCAGTGTCGAGAACACGGAGGTCGCGGCGTCGGGCGCGAGGATCGCGAAGGCCGCGATCGACAGCGTGAGGACGGCGGCGGGCCAGAAGACCCACCGCGCGAGGCGGTGCGGAGGGGCGGTCGTGCCCGCGGTGGCGGGGGCGGTGTCCGGGGAGGACGGGTGCTCGGACATGGGGTCCTCTCGTCGGCGGCAACCGTCCACGGTACACGGGGGCCCGTCGGCGGCCCCGGCCGGGGGAGCCGGGCTGGCATGATCCGGCCCCGGTGCGGGAGGCTGGACCCGTGCAGTTCAGAGTGTTCACCGAACCCCAGCAGGGCGCGAGCTACGAGGACCTCCTCGCCGTCGCGCAGGCCGCCGAGAGCCTCGGCTACGACGGCTTCTTCCGCTCCGACCACTACCTCCGAATGGGGGACGGCGACCCCGGCGTGGGCCCGTCCGACGCGTGGACGACGCTCGCCGGCCTCGCCCGCGAGACCGAGCGGATCGCGCTCGGCACCCTCGTCTCCTCCGTCACCTACCGGCCGCCGGGGATCCTCGCGATCCAGGTCGCCCAGGTCGACGCGATGTCCGGGGGCCGTGCCGAGCTCGGCCTCGGCACCGGCTGGTTCGAGCAGGAGCACGCCGCCTACGGCATCCCCTTCCCTCCGCGCCGCTTCGACCTCCTCGAGGAGCAGCTCGAGATCGTGACCGGCCTGTGGTCGACGCCGGTCGGCGAGCGCTACTCCTTCGCCGGCGAGCACTACACGCTGACCGACTCCCCGGCCCTGCCCAAGCCCGCCCGCCTGCCGCTGCCGGTGATCGTCGGCGGCGGCGGCCCCAAGCGGACCCCGGCGCTCGCGGCGCGGTTCGCGAGCGAGTTCAATCTGCCCTTCCCCGAGTTCGACGCGATCCCGGGGGCCTTCGAGCGCGTCGACGAGGCGTGCCGGGCGATCGGGCGCGAGCCCTCGTCGCTCGTGCACTCGGTCGCGCTGATCGCGGTCGGCGGAGGGGACGAGGCGGAGTTCACGCGTCGTGCGGCGGCGATCGGCCGCGAGCCCGCCGAGCTGCGCGAGCACGGAGTGGCCGGCGGCGTCGACGAGGCGGTCGACCGCCTCGAGTCCCTCCGCGAGGCCGGCTGCGAGCGCGTCTACCTGCAGTTCATGGACCTGCAGGACCTCGACCACCTCGACTTCTTCGCCCGGGAGGTCCTGCCGCGCCTGTCGGCGTAGG
The DNA here is from genome assembly GCF_002930875.1 of Rathayibacter sp. AY1A5. NCBI lineage: Bacteria > Bacillati > Actinomycetota > Actinomycetes > Micrococcales > Microbacteriaceae > Rathayibacter > Rathayibacter sp. AY1A5. Next base: position 15,283 of record NZ_PSTM01000010.1, read on the forward strand.
GCGGGCGCCGCTGCTGACTCTGCTCCGACCGTCCAGGAGTCGTCGCACTCGCGCTCGACTGCGACGACTCCTGGCTTCTCGCGGTCCCCGCCTCGTGCCCCCGCGCCGAGTGCGACGACTCCTGGACACTCGCGGGCTGCGGGCGGCGCGCTCCGGGCCGCGCGCCCGGGCGTCCGCCCGCGCCGCGGCCTACGCTGGAGGGATGGCGGACACGATCGAGCGCGCGGACGAGCGCCTGGCGACCCGCTCGGCGGCCGAGGTCCCGTGGATCGTGCTGGTCTGGGACGATCCGGTCAACCTGATGTCGTACGTCTCGTACGTCTTCCGCAGCTACTTCGGCTTCGGCCGGGCCGAGGCGGAGCGGCTGATGCTGCAGGTGCACACCGAGGGGCGCGCGGTCGTCGCGACCGGCAACCGCGAGGAGATGGAGCGGCACGTGGAGGCGATGCACGGCTACGGCCTGTGGGCGACGCTGCAGAAGGCCGACGCGTGAGCGCCCCGCTGCTCCCCGCCGCCGCGGAGACCGGAGAGCACCCCGCTCGCGGCATCCGAGGACTCGGCTGATGCGCGCGTTCCGCCGCGACTCCTCCGGAGCGGCCGTCGCCCGCTTCGACCGCGAGGAGGCCGGGATCCTCCGCCACCTGGCCGGCGAGATGCTCGAGCTGCTCGACCGCGGGGCGTCCTCGGAGGAGGCCCGCTCCGATCCGGCGCTCGCGCGCCTCCTGCCCGACGCCTACCGCGACGACGCCGAGGCGGCCGACGAGTTCCGCCGCTTCACCGCTCCGGACCTCGCCGCCCGCAAGATGGACGACGCCCGCGCCGTCACGGCGGCCCTCGACGCCGGCGACGGCACGAGTCACGGCCGGATCTTCGAGGGGCTGGGTGAGGTCGCGGTCCGTCTCGAGGAGCCGCAGGCGATCGCCTGGCTCCGCGCACTGACCGACATGCGGCTCGCTCTGGCCGTGCGGCTGGGGATCGACGACACCGACGACGTCGTCCCGGAGGAGGGGAGCGCGGCCGCGGTCCGCAGCGTCTACGACTGGCTGGGCGGCGTGCAGGACGGACTCGTCCGCGCCGTCGACGTGTGATCCGCTCGTCCCTCCAGCGATTCCACAGCTGTGGACAACCCTGTGGAAAGGTGTGGAGAACCGGCTCCGGGAGCACCTCCGAACGGCGGAGCGCCGGGCGCGGGGGTGTGGAAACGCGTAGCGTCCACCCTGTGAACACTCCGAGCACCGCCGACGCCCAGCGCACCGCCGACGACATCCAGGACTCCCGGGCGGTGCGGACCCTCGCCCGCGGCGGCTTCGCGGCGAACGGCCTCGTCCACCTCCTGATCGGAGTGATCGCGCTCGGCGTGGCCCGCGGCGGCGGAGGCGAGGCCGACCAGAGCGGTGCTCTCGGCGCCCTCGCGGCGCAGCCCGGCGGTCTGGTGATCCTCTGGATCTGCACGGTCGGCCTCTTCGGCCTGGCGCTCTGGGGGCTGCTCGAGGCGTTCCTCGTCCGCCCGCGCGAGAGCGCCCTGAAGACCTGGGGCAGCCGGCTGAAGGAGGCGGGCAAGGCCGTCGTCTACGGCGCCCTCGGCGTGACGGCGCTGAAGTTCGCGACGGGCGGCGGGTCGAGCTCGTCCGAGTCGTCCGAGAGCGCGAGCGCGCAGGTGCTCTCGGCGCCGGGCGGAGTCGTGCTGCTCGTGATCGCGGGACTGGCCGTCCTCGCGGTCGGCGGCGTCTTCGTGTACCGCGGAGCGAGCAGGAAGTTCCTCGAGAACGTCGCGGAGCCGGGCGGCACGGCGGGCACCGTCGTCACCGTGCTCGGCGTCGCCGGCTACGTCGCCAAGGGCGTGGTCCTCGGCGCTCTCGGCGTGCTGCTGATCGTCGCCGCCGTCACTCACGATCCGGAGCAGGCGGGCGGGCTCGACGAGGCGCTGAAGTCGCTCGTGGAGCTGCCGGCGGGCGTGCTCCTCCTCGGCTTCGTCGCGGTCGGGCTCATCGCCTACGGGCTCTTCTGCTTCGCCCGCGCGCGCTGGCCGCGCCTCTGATGTCGGATAGCGGATCCGCTCCTTACATGTCACCCCCCTTCCGCGCAACTGGTCCCGCCGTCACGGAGTCGGTGACACGCTGGGGCCTGTGAGTGCTGGAGGCGAGGACGCGACCGGTGGACGGGTGCGTCCGCCGCTGACGCAGGACGCCGCCCGTCTGCTGGCCCGCTCCGCCACGGGGGACGCCTCCGCTCTGGGAGAGCTCGTCGACCGCTTCGGCGGCCTCGTCTCGGCGTGCGTCGGCACGGTCCAGGCCGACCCGGCCGGCCGCGACCGGCTCTGCACCGACGTCTTCACCGCCGTCTGGCGCCGCTCCCGCGAGGGCGCCCGCTCGCCGGAGCCCGTGCTCTGGGTGCTCGAGGTCCTCTGCGAGACCCTCGGCACCGCGCACGAGCTCGCCCGGCGGCCGCTCGGCAGCGGCCTGCTCGCCCTCGACTGCCCGGACCGCGAGCTCCTGCTGCTGGCTGCGGCCGGCGGCTTCTCGCAGGCCGAGATCTCGGCGCTTGCCGGGATCGACGAGCTCCGGCTGCGCTCGATCCTCCGGAACGCGCTCGAGACGCTCCAGGGCCGCGACAGCGATCTTCTGACGGCCTGACCGCCGGAGCCGTCGCGGGAGTAAAGTTGAGTCCGTCGAACTCAACTTTCGAGCCACGGAGGAGACCCCCATCATGCAGGCCGGTCGGATGCCCCAGCAGGACGAGAAGTCCGCACTCGAGCAGTACGGCGTCAACCTGACCGCCATCGCGGCGAGCGGCAAGCTCGACCCGGTGATCGGGAGGGACGCCGAGATCCGGCGCGTCAGCCAGGTGCTCACGCGCCGCACCAAGAACAACCCCGTCCTCATCGGCGAGCCCGGCGTCGGCAAGACCGCCGTCGTCGAGGGGCTCGCGCAGCGGATCGTCGCGGGCGACGTCGCCGAGAGCCTCAAGGGCAAGCAGCTCGTCAGCCTCGACCTCTCGGCCCTGATCGCCGGAGCGAAGTACCGCGGCGAGTTCGAGGAGCGGCTGAAGGCCGTGCTCCAGGAGATCGAGGAGTCCGACGGCCGGATCATCACCTTCATCGACGAGCTGCACACGCTGATGGGCGCGGGTGGAGGCGAGGGGTCGGTGGCGGCCGCGAACATGCTCAAGCCGATGCTGGCGCGCGGCGAGCTGCGGATGATCGGCGCGACGACGCTCGACGAGTACCGCCAGTACATCGAGAAGGACGCCGCTCTCGAGCGCCGCTTCCAGCAGGTCTTCGTCGGCGAGCCGACCGTCGAGGACACCGTGGCGATCCTCCGCGGGCTGAAGGAGCGCTACGAGGCGCACCACAAGGTGGCGATCGCCGACTCCGCCCTGGTCGCCGCCGCGTCGCTCTCGAACCGCTACATCACCTCCCGCCAGCTGCCGGACAAGGCGATCGACCTGATCGACGAGGCCGCGTCGCGGCTGCGCATGGAGATCGACTCCGCTCCCGTCGAGATCGACGAGCTGCGCCGCTCCGTCGACCGGCTGAGGCTCGAGGAGCTGGCGCTGAAGAAGGAGAAGGACGAGGCCTCGAAGGCGCGGCTGGAGAAGCTGCGCGAGGACCTGGCCCGCCGCGGCACCCAGCTCGAGGAGCTGCAGGAGCGCTGGGAGCGCGAGCGCGCCTCCCTCAACCGCGTCGGCGAGCTCAAGAACCGGCTCGACGCCCTGCGGATCGCCGCCGAGCGGGCGCAGCGCGAGGGCAAGCTCGAGCGCGCGTCGAAGCTGCTCTACGGCGACATCCCGGTGATCGAGCGCGAGCTCGCGGCCGCCGAGGCGGAGGAGGAGCCGGCCGAGGGCCGCATGGTCAACGAGCAGGTGACGGCCGACGACATCGCCGCGGTGATCGCCGCCTGGACGGGGATCCCCGTCGGGCGCCTCCTGCAGGGCGAGACCGAGAAGCTGCTGCACCTCGAGACCGAGCTGCACCGCCGACTGATCGGCCAGGACGAGGCGGTGTCGGCCGTCGCGGACGCGGTGCGCCGCACCCGCGCGGGCATCTCCGACCCCGACCGGCCGACCGGCTCCTTCCTCTTCCTCGGGCCGACCGGGGTCGGCAAGACCGAGCTGGCGAAGGCGCTCGCCGACCACCTCTTCGACGACGAGAAGGCGATGGTCCGCATCGACATGTCGGAGTACGGCGAGAAGTTCGCCGTCTCGCGGCTGGTCGGCGCCCCTCCCGGCTACATCGGCTACGAGCAGGGCGGCCAGCTCACGGAGGCGGTCCGCCGCCGCCCGTACTCGGTGGTGCTCCTCGACGAGATCGAGAAGGCGCACCCCGAGGTGTTCGACGTCCTGCTCCAGGTGCTCGACGACGGCCGGCTCACCGACGGCCAGGGGCGGACGGTCGACTTCCGCAACACGATCCTCATCCTCACCTCCAACCTGGGGTCGCAGTTCCTCGTGGACCCGGCGCTGTCACGGCCGCAGAAGGAGGAGGCGGTCCAGCAGATGGTGCGCCAGGCCTTCAAGCCCGAGTTCGTGAACCGGCTCGACGACATCGTGATCTTCGACGCGCTCGACCGCACCGAGCTCGGCGAGATCGTGTCGCTGTACGTCGACCGGCTGTCGAGGAGGCTCTCGGAGCGACGGCTCGACCTGGCGGTGACGCCCGCGGCCCGCGGGTGGCTGGCCGAGCGCGGCTACGACCCGCAATACGGCGCGCGGCCGCTGCGCCGGCTGATGCAGCGGGCGATCGACGACCAGCTGGCGACGGCGCTGCTCGGCGGCACGGTGCGCGACGGGGACGTGGTGCTGGTGGACGTGGCGCCGGACGGCGAGAGCCTGTCGGTGACGGCCGGGATGCCCGCGTCGGACTGACCGGGGTGCTCGACCCCTGTCGCGAGTCCGCAGAGGTCGCGGTGGTCGCGGTCGACGCCGACGTCTAGGGGGACGGGAAGGAGCGCGCCGGCGGTGACGGGAGGTCCCTCCACAGGGCGCTCGCGGGCGGTACTCGTCCACAGTGGCGGGATCCGCGGGCGGCGCGTCCGGCGGGCTCCGTAGCGTCGGCGGCATGTCCTTCGAAACGCCCGGCCCCCGCATGGCCGACCTCCCTCCCGAGGAGCGGCCGAGGGAGCGCCTCCGCGCCTACGGACCGGAAGCGCTCACTGACGCCGAGACCCTCGCCGTGCTCATCGGGGCCGGCGTCCGCGGCGCCAACGCGACCGTCGTCGCGCAGCGCCTCCTCGCGCGCTTCGGCGGCATCGACGCCGTCGCCCGGGCCGGGGTGGGCGATCTGATGCGGCACCGCGGAGTCGGCGAGGTCGCCGCCTGCCGCCTGGTCGCCTCCTTCGAGCTGCGGCGGAGGATGAACCGCGCCTCGCGCGCCGCCCGCGTGACCGACGCCGCCGGCCTGGCCGGGCTCGTCGCTCCGCTGCTGGCCGCCCGGCCGGTCGAGACCGTGCTGGCGGTGGCGCTCGCCGAGTCCGGAGCCGTCCGCGACGTCCTGACGCTGGCCGACGGAGCCCCGGCGCACGCCGAGATCCCCGTCGCCGCCGTGCTCGCCGAGGTGCTGGCGCGCGGCGCGGCGGGCATCGGCCTGGCGCACAGCCACGCGGGCGAGGCCGTGGTGCTCCCCTCCGACCGTGCGGCGACGCGGGCGGTCGCCGACGGGGCAGAGGCGTGCGGCCTGCGGTTCCTCGCGCACGTCGTGATCGGGCGCGACGGCTGGGCGGAGGCGCAGCCGTGACGCGGCGCAGGGCTGCTGCGGGGCTGCTCCGTTCCGGCACGACGCCTCCCGCCCCGCGCCGGACCGCCCCCGGCTCTCCACCCGTGCCGCGTCGGCGCGCGTTCGTGCAAGCCCCCGCCTCTCCGGCACCCGCGGCCGGTCGCGGGCGTACCGTGGACGCCGACCCCACCCCCCTCCCGACCAGGAGCACCCATGCGAGCAACACTCATCCACGGCGAGCGCGACATCCGACTCGAGGAGGTCCCCGACCCGCAGCTCTCGACGGGGCGCGACGCGATCGTCCGCGTCACCGCGGCCTGCGTCTGCGGCTCCGACCTCTGGCCCTACCGCGGCGTCACTCCCACCAAGGAGGCGCACCGCATCGGCCACGAGTTCGTCGGCGTCGTCGAGGAGATCGGCGACGACGTGCACGACGTCGCGGTCGGCGACTTCGTGATCGCCCCGTTCTACGTCTGCGACGGCACCTGCGCGAACTGCGCCAACGGCGTCTCCACCTCGTGCCTCACCGGCGGCTGGTGGGGCGCCGAGGTCCGCGAGGAGGGCTTCGCGGACGGCGCCCAGGGCGAGAAGGTGCGCGTGCCCCTCGCCGACGGCACGCTCTTCCGCGTGGGCATCGATCCGGACCCGGCGCTCATCCCCAGCCTGCTCACCCTCGCCGACGTGATGGGGACCGGCCACCACGCCGCGGTCTCGGCCGGCGTCACCGCTGGCTCGACCGTCGCGGTCGTCGGCGACGGCGCGGTCGGCCTCTGCGCCGTCCTGGCGGCCAAGCGCCTCGGCGCGACCACGATCATCGCGATGTCGCGGCACGAGTCGCGGCAGAACCTCGCCCGCCGCTTCGGGGCGACCCACATCGTCGAGACCCGCGGCGACGAGGGCGTCGCGCGCGTCCGCGAGCTGACCGGCGGGATCGGCGCCGACTGCGTGCTCGAGTGCGTCGGCACCAAGGAGTCGATGCAGCAGGCCCTCGACTCCGCCCGCCCCGGCGGCATGGTCGGCTACGTCGGCGTCCCCAATGGAGGCCCCGAGCTGCCCGTCCGCCAGATGTTCGGCTCGAACGTGGGCGTCAACGGCGGAGTCGCGCCGGTCCGCGGCTACATGGCCGAGCTGCTGCCCGACGTGCTCAGCGGCGCGATCGAGCCCGGTCTGGTCTTCGACCTCGAGCTGCCCCTCGAGGAGATCGCCGAGGCGTACGCCGCCATGGACGAGCGCCGCGCGATCAAGACCCTCGTGCGTCCGTAGTCCCGCCGAGGGGCGCCGGCACGGTCGTGAGGAGTAGCCTCCCGCGCATGACCGCGTCAGCCCGCACCGCCGCGACGGCGCCCCTCTTCCACCCCGACCTCGCGCTCGGCCGCTTCCTCCCGCCGATCGTCCTCGGCCCGCGACTGCTGCGCCTCGCCACGCGACGCGCCGCCGAGGGAGGCGAGGCCCCGCCCGACATCGTGGTCGACGACGTCGAGATCCCCGTCGCCGGAGCCGCTCCCGTCCGGGCCCGCAGCTACCGGCCGCGCATCCTCCGCGGTACCGCTCCCGCGCTCCTCTGGGTGCACGGCGGCGGCATGGTGCTCGGCAGCCACCTCCAGGACGAGGCGTCCTGCATCGACTTCGCCCGCACCCTGGGCATCACGGTCGTCTCCGTCGACTACCGCCTCGCGCCCGCGCATCCGGCCCCGGCTGCCGTCGAGGACGTGCTGGCCGCGTTCGACTGGCTCGTCGAGCACGCGCAGGAGCGCGGCGTCGACCCGGCGCGCATCGCCGTCGGAGGCGCGAGCGCGGGCGGCGGCATCGCCGCGGGTGCGACCCTCCTCGCCCACGACCGCGGAGGAGCGCAGCCCGCGTTCCAGCTGCTCGTCTACCCGATGCTCGACGACCGCACCGTCACCCGGCCCGGTCCTCCTCCTCGCGGAGTCCGCGTCTGGACCCCGGGCAGCAACCGCTTCGGCTGGACCGCCTACCTCGCCGGCGAGCCCGGCGGCCCCGGCGTCACGGCCTACGCCGCCCCCGCCCGCCGCGACGACCTCACGGGCCTGCCGCCGGCCTGGATCGGCGTCGGCGGCCTCGACCTCTTCCACGACGAGGACGTCCGCTACGCCGAGCGCCTGCGCGCGGCCGGAGTGCCGTGCGGGCTCGAGATCGTGGAGGGCGCCTTCCACGGCTTCGACGCCCTGTTCCGCCGGACCGGCGTGGCGAAGCGCTTCTGGGCGGCGCAGGCCGCGGCGCTCGGCGAGGCCCTCCTCGCCTGACCTCCGCGTCGACGCGCCGGGCCGATTCCGTCTCCGGCGCTCGGCACTGCGAGGCTGAGGGGCGACGGCCGCCGCCGTCCGCGCGTCACCCGTGCCGTGCCTGCCGCGCACCCGTCTCCGCCCCGTCGCCCCGCCGCCCCGCCCCGCCCCGTCTCCCGGAGGACCCATGGACATCGACCGCCTCGCCACCCGCTACGAGATCGCCCTGCCCGCCTGGATCGGTGACGCCCTCCGCGACGTCCCCGAGGTCCTCCCGAACCTCGAGGACCGGATGGCCCTCGTGCACGCGCTCGCCGACCGCAACTTCCGCGAGGGGAACGGCGGCCCGTTCGCGGCGATCGTCGTCGAGCGCGACTCCGGTCGTCTCGTCTCGGTCGGAGTGAACGTCGTCCTCGGCAGCGGGGTCTCGTCCGGCCACGCCGAGGTGACGGCGCTCGGTCTCGCGCAGACCGCGCTCGGCACCTGGGACCTCGGCGGCGAGGGCCTCCCCGCGCACGACCTGGTCGTCAACTGGCGCCCGTGCGTGCAGTGCTACGGAGCGACGATGTGGTCGGGGGTGCGCCGCCTGGTCGTCGCGGGCTCCGGCCCCGAGCTCGAGGAGATCAGCACCTTCGACGAGGGGCCGATGCGCGAGGACTGGGCCGCGCAGTTCGAGGCCCGCGGCATCGAGGTCGTCGACGGCGTACTCCGCGACGAGGCCCTCGACGTGTTCCGCGCCTACCGCGCCTCCGTCGACTCCGGCGAGGTGCTCGTCTACAACGCCCGCGCCGACTCCTGATACCGCGGCGGGTCCGGTCCTCGCATCGGTTCCGCGCCGGACGCACGGGAGCCCCGCCTCAGCGGGGCCCCGTGCGGTCCTGAGCTGCCGGCCGCTGGATGCGGTCAGCGGCGGCTCAGCGCCACCAGTCGTCGAACATCGACAGCGGCACCTGGCGCTTGTGCTCGGTCGCGGCGTACCGCGCCTCGATGGCCTCGGCGACGGCCCGGTCGACCTCGCCGCCCTCGAGGTACGTGTCGAGGTCGGCGTAGGTGAGCCCGAGGTTCGTCTCGTCGGTCTGGCCGGGGTTGTCGTCGAGCAGGTCCGCCGTCGGCGCCTTCTCGTAGAGCCGGGCCGGTGCGTCCAGGTGCTCGAGGAGCGAGCGCCCCTGCCGCTTGGTGAGACCGGTGAGCGGGAGGACGTCGGCGCCGCCGTCGCCGTACTTCGTGAAGAAGCCGGTGACCGCCTCGGCCGCGTGGTCGGTCCCGACGACGAGCATCCCGGCCTGGCCGGCGATCGCGTACTGCGCGATCATCCGCATCCGCGCCTTCACGTTGCCCTTCACGAAGTCGCTGATCGGCTCGTCGACCGCGTCGCCGAATGCTGCGGCCACGCCGTCGACGCCCTGGTGGATGTCGAAGACGACCTGGCGGTCCGGGCGGATGAACGTGAGGGCGAGCTGGGCGTCCTCCTCGTCGGCCTGCACCTTGTACGGCAGGCGGACCGCGATGAAGGAGGCGTCGCCGCCGCTCGCGCGGACCTGCTCGACCGCGAGCTGGCAGAGGCGCCCGGCGAGGCTCGAGTCCTGGCCGCCGCTGATGCCGAGGACGAGGCCCTTCGCGCCGGTGCTGCGGAGGTAGTCGGCGAGGAATCCGCTGCGCCGTTCGACCTCGACGGCCGGATCGACGGCGGGGGAGACGTGGAGCTCGGAGATGATCTGCTGTTGGACGTCGCGCACGGCTTCACGCTACTCCGGATGCTCCCCGGCGGCCCCTCCTCGCCGCGGACGCGCAGGCTCCCGACGCCTCCCCGAAACAGGGGCCGCCCGCCGCGTCCGCTCGGCGCGGCGCCTACCCGCGCTCGGCGACGATGCGGGCGATGCGCGCCGGGACGGTGTCGTCCTGGAGGCTCGTCACGTCTCCGAGCGGGCGGCCGTCGCGGATGTCGCCGAGCAGCCGCCGCATGATCTTGCCGGAGCGGGTCTTGGGCAGATCCGGCACCACCACCACGTCGCGCGGCTTGGCGATCGGCCCGATCGCGACCGCCACGTGGTCGCGCAGGAGCGCCGAGAGCGTCGTGCCGAGCGCGGCCCAGTAGGCCGGGTCCTCCTCGGCGCGGTCGACGGCCTCGTCGGAGGGGATGACGAACGCCGCGATGGCCTGGCCGGTCGTCGCGTCGGCGACTCCGACGACTCCGGCCTCGCCGACGGCCGGATGGGCGACGAGTGCCGACTCGATCTCGATCGTGGACAGGCGGTGCCCGGAGACGTTGATGACGTCGTCGACGCGGCCGAGCACCCAGACGTCGCCGTCGGCGTCGTACTTCGCGCCGTCCCCGGAGAAGAACCACCCCTGGGACGCGTAGCGGGCCCAGTAGGAGTCGCGGTACCGCTCCGGGTCGCCCCACACGGTGCGGGCGAGCGCCGGCCCGGTCCGGTCGACCACGAGGTAGCCGCCGGAGCCGTTCGGCACCCGCTCGCCGTGCTCGTCCACCACGAGGACGCCGAGCCCGGGCAGGGCTCCGAGCGACGAGCCCGGCTTGAGGGTCGAGACGCCCGGCAGCGGGCACATCACCGCAGCGCCGGTCTCGGACTGCCACCAGGTGTCGACGATCGGGCAGCGCCCGCCGCCGATCGCCTCGTGGAACCAGACCCAGGCCTCGGGGTTGATGGACTCGCCGACGGTGCCGAGCAGGCGCAGGCTCGACAGGTCGTACCGGTCGGGCACGCCCTCGGGGAACCAGGTCATCAGCGTCCGGATCAGCGTCGGCGCCGTGTAGTAGACGGTCACCCCGTACCGCTCGATGATCTCGAAGTGCCGGGCGGTGTGCGGGGTGCTCGGGGTGCCCTCGTAGATCACCTGGGTGAGCCCGTTCGAGAGCGGTCCGTAGATCTCGTAGGTGTGCGCGGTGACCCAGGCGAGGTCGGCGGTGCACCAGTGCACGTCGTCCGGCTTCGCGTCGAACACCGCCCAGTGCGTCCAGGAGGCCTGCGTGAGGTAGCCGCCGCTGGTGTGCACCAGTCCCTTGGGCTTCCCGGTCGTGCCGGAGGTGTAGATGATGAACAGCGGCGTCTCGGAGTCGAAGGCCTCGGCCTCGTGGACGTCGCTCTGCGCGTCGACCAGCTCGTGCCACCAGACGTCGCGGCCCGGGGTCCACGGGACGTCGGTCTCACCGGTGCGGCGGACGACGAGGACGTGCTCGATCGACGCGACGCCCTCGACCGCCCGGTCGGCGCTCGCCTTGACCGGCACCGCCGCTCCGCGCCGGAACTGCCCGTCCGTGGTGACCAGGAGCTTCGCGCCGGTGTCCTCCACGCGGAACCGCACCGCCTCGGCGGAGAAGCCGCCGAAGACGAGCGAGTGGATCGCGCCGATCCGCGCGATCGCGAGCGTGATGACGACGGTCTCGGGGATCACCGGGAGATAGACGACGACGCGGTCGCCCTTCCCGATCCCGAGCGCGGTCAGCGCGTTCGCGGCGCGGGAGACCTCGCGCTGGAGCTCGGCGTAGGTGATCGACCGCCGGTCGCCGCGCTCGCCCTCGAAGTGGAGGGCGGTCTTCCCGCCGCGTCCCGCGTCCACGTGGCGGTCGACGCAGTTGACGGCCACGTTCAGCCGTCCGCCCTCGAACCAGGTCGTGCGCGGCACCGAGAGCGAGCCGTCGGGCAGCGGAGCGGCAGGCTCCCAGCTGTGGGCGGTGTGCCACGGCTCCGCCCACTCGAGGCGGCGGGCGGCCTCCTCCCAGAACGCGACCGGATCGGCGGCGGCGCGCGAGTACTCCTCCGCGCCCGCGTTCGCCTGCGCGGCGAAGGCCGCGGGCGGGGGGAACCGGCGGTGCTCGTCGAGCAGGTTGGCGATCGTCCCGCTCACGCTCGGAGCTCCCTCCCCGGCGCTCACGCCCACTTCCTCACGGCGTAGCGCTGGAACACGCCGACGACGGCATCGGTGAGCTTGCCCAGCACGGCCAGCAGGACGATCGCCAGGAACACCCGGTCGATCCGGCCGTTGTTCTGGCTGTCGATGAGGCGGAAGCCGAGGCCCATCGAGGAGGCGATGAGCTCGGAGGCGACCAGGAACAGCCACGACTGGGCGAGCGCGAGGCGCAGCCCGGAGATCACGGAGGGGATCACCGCGGGCAGCTGCACCGTCGTGAAGAGCCGGACGCCCGAGAGGCCGAAGGCGCGGCCCGCCTCGACGAGGTGCCGGTCGACGTGGCCGAGCGCCGTGGCCACCGTGGTGAAGACCGGGAAGAACGCGCCGATCGTGATCAGCGTGATCTTCGACTCCTCGCCGATGCCCATCCAGAGCAGCAGCAGCGGGACCCAGGCCAGCGACGGGACCGCCCGGATCGCGCCGAGGGTCGGCCCGAGGACGACCTCCCAGACGCGGGAGAGCCCGAAGAGCGCGCCGACCACGAGCCCGAGCGCCGAGCCGAGCGCGAACCCGATGAGCACGCGCTGCGTCGAGATGGCGACGTCCTGGCCGAGGTCGCCGCGCTGGGCGAGGTCGACGCCGGCCGCCCAGACCATCGCGGGCGAGGGGAAGACCGCCACCGAGACCATCCCGGTCGTCGTCGCGATCTGCCAGGCGGCGAGCAGCAGCACGGGCAGGATCGCGCCTCCCGCGACCACGAACCACCGTCGCGTGGTGAGCGGGTGGGAGCGGTCCTCGCGGAGGCGGCGCTGGGAGGCCGCGACCGACGGGCCCGCAGTCACGAGTCCGGGCTCACCCGGCATCGGCGCGGACAGCGCGCTCCGCCGCAGCACATCGGCGTCGGTCGCGGTGTCGTCGTCGCGGATCGTCATCGTCGGTCTCCTCGGATCACGGGGTCGGGGGCGGAGGGCCGGACCCTCAGGCGCCGATGGCGCTCGGGTCGGCCGCCGAGGCGTAGGTGTCGTCGAGCAGCGAGTCGAGCGCGTCGTCGACCTGCTGCTGCGAGGCGACGTCGCCGTTCTCGACGAAGATCGGGCCGATCACGGCGAGCACGTCGGTCTGCGCGGAGCCGGGGACGTTGTCGACGTCGAGGTTGCTGCGCTCGGTGATGACCGTCGTCGCCACCGCCACGTCGAGGCCGGCGACGGAGGCGAGGATGCTCGCCGTCTCGTCCTGGTTCTCGAGCGCCCAGGCGCGGGCGTGCTCGTACGCGTTCACGACGGTCTGCGCGAGGTCCGGCTTCTCGGCGAGGAAGCTCTCGGTCGCGTTGAGCAGGCCGTAGGAGTTGAAGTCGACGTTGCGGTAGAGCAGGGTCGCCCCGGCCGCCTCGGCGCCGGCCATGATCGGGTCCAGGCCCGCCCAGGCGTCGACGGAGCCGTTCTGCAGCGCCGCCCAGCCGTCGGCGTGCTGCAGGTTCTGCACCGTCACGTCGCCGATGCCCAGCCCGGCGGCCTCGAGCGCCTGCACCAGGAAGAAGTACGGGTCGGTGCCCTTGGTGGCCGCGATCTGCTTGCCCTCGAGCTGCTCGACCGACGTGATCGCCGAGCCGGCGGGGACGACGAGGGCCGACCACTCCGGCTGCGAGAAGATGTCGATCGTCTTGATCGGCGAGCCGTTCGAGCGGGCGAGCAGCGCGGCGGAGCCGGCGGTGGAGCCGACGTCGATCGCTCCGGCGCGCAGGGCCTCGTTGGCCTTGTTGGAGCCGGCCGACTGCACCCAGGCGACGGTGACCTGCTGCTCGGCGAGGGCGGCCTCGAGCCAGCCCTTCTCCTTGATGACCAGGCTCAGCGGGTTGTACGTCGCGAAGTCGAGCGTGAGCGTGCCGCCCTGAGTTCCTCCGGAGGCGGCGTCGGCGGTCGCGGCCGCCGCTCCTCCTCCGCCCTCGCCCTGCACGCAGCCCGCGAGGAGCGGGACGGCGGCGGCGGTGAGCAGACCGGCGAGAGCGGTGCGGCGGGTGAGCGGGGAGCTGGTGAACGACATGGGGGCCTCGGCTTCGGGGATGCGGTGACAGCGAGTGTGGACGCTGCAGGGGAGGGGCGGTGCGGGGAGGTGCTCGTGCGGTGGAGAGCGGGAGGAGGAGGCGGCTGGGGAGGGAGGTCGTGCCGCCCGGACCGTGCCGCCCGGGTGGAGGGATGCGGGTCGATCCGCCCGGGGTCAGTGCCGCTCGATGCCCAGCCCCGCGAGGAGCTCGGCCCGGTGCTCGGCGAGCTCCGCCGAGCCGCGGTCGCGCGGCCGCGCTCCGGGGACGGTGACGATCCGCTGGATGCGCGAGACGCCTCCGGGCTCGTCGCGCCCGAGGAGCACGATGCGGTCGGCCAGCTGGAGGGCCTCGTCGACGTCGTGGGTGACGAGCAGGATCGTCGCCGGAGCCGCCGCGTGCACGTCGAGCAGCAGGTCCTGCATCCGCAGGCGGGTCAGCGCGTCGAGCGCCCCGAAGGGCTCGTCCAGGAGGAGCACGCCGGGGTTCCGGGCGAGGGCGCGGGCGAGGGAGGCGCGCTGGGCCATGCCTCCGGATACCTCGCGGGGCCGCGAGCGGGCGTGCGCGGTGAGGCCGACCAGCGAGAGCAGCTCGTCGACGGCGGCGCGGGCGGCCGGGCGCGGGGTGCCGCGCGGCAGGCCGAGCGCGACGTTGTCGGCGATGCTCCGCCAGGGCAGCAGCCGCGGCTCCTGGAACGCCACCGCGCAGCGCGGGTCGATGCCGGAGACGGGGGCGCCGTCGATGAGGACGGACCCCTCGGAGGCGGTGTCCAGGCCCGCCGCGATGCGCAGCAGCGTGGACTTGCCGCAGCCGCTCGGGCCGAGGATCGCGATGACCTCGCCCGCGGCGGCCTCGAGCGTCACGTCCGTCAGTACGGGGGACCCGGGCGCGAAGGTGCGGCCGACCCCCTCGAAGCGCACGGGGAACGCCGACTGGCCGAGCTCGGCGTCGAAGGCCAGGCTCGTGCGGGCGGCGGGGGTGGCGGGCATGTCTCTCCGGGCAGCGGGACGGGCGGGCGGATCGTCCGATCGTACGGAGAGGCTCCCGGCGGCACAGCGGGGACCGACACGGGGAGTAACACAGGGGGTGGGACGCGGAAGGCCTCCCCGGTCCGCGGACGGGGGAGGCCTTCCGCCGGAGGGCTACGCCTGGACGAGCACGAGCTCCTCGAGGGGCAGGCGGGTGCGCGGCGCGGTCTCGCGCTCGCGGAGGGTCTCGTTCGCCAGCGCGTCGGCGTCGGCCGCGACTCCCACCGCGGCGATCGTCACCGGGTCGAAGCGCTCGTCGACGCCGAACGCGGCGCGGACGGCGTCCTTGTCGAAGCCGGCCATCTGGTGCACGTGCAGGCCCTCGTGGTGCGCCTGGACGCTGAGGTGGGCGATCGACTGGCCGAGGTCGTAGACGGCCCAGGGGCGCGGCTTCCCCTCGGAGTCGACGGTCTCGGCCAGCGCGACGACCAGGACGGCGGCGGAGCCGGCCCAGGCGCCGTTGAAGCCGGCGAGCGTCGAGACGATGCGGTCGAACCCGTCGGTTCCGCGGCGGGCGACGATGAAGCGCCACGGCTGCGAGTTGCTGGCGGACGGGGACCAGCGCGCGGCCTCGAGGAGGGACGCGAGGGTCTCGTCGGAGACGGTCGCGGACGCGTCGTAGGAGCGGGGGCTCCAGCGCTCCGCGAGGACGTCGAGGATCGGGGCGCTGGTGCTGGCGGTGCGGGAGGCGGTGGCGGACATCGCGGGGCTTCTTCCGTGCGGGGGACTGGGGGAGGGGCTCCGTCGCCCGTGGAGCCCAACCGTCCCCGCCCCGCGGGCATTCCCGCGCGTGCACGGCAGGCGCCCGCGCGCGCGTTCGCCCACGGAGGAGCGGGCCGCCTCCGAGCCCCGGAACGGTACGGTGGGAGACGGCGTGGTCACCCCGCGCACCACCATCCACGACTCTGGAGGATCATCCATGGCCCAGCACTTCGACGTCGTCGTCCTGGGGGCAGGCCCCGGCGGATACGTGGCCGCGATCCGCGCCGCCCAGCTCGGCAAGTCCGTCGCCGTCGTCGAGAAGCAGTACTGGGGCGGTGTCTGCCTCAACGTCGGCTGCATCCCGTCCAAGGCGCTGCTGCGCAACGCGGAGCTCGCCCACCTCTTCCACACCCAGGCGAAGCAGTTCGGCATCTCGGGCGACGTCTCGTTCGACTTCGGCGCGGCGTTCGACCGCAGCCGCTCGGTCGCGGACGGCCGCACCAAGGGCGTCCACTTCCTGATGAAGAAGAACAAGATCGCCGAGTTCGACGGCGTCGGCTCCTTCACCGGCCCGCAGGGCCTCGACGTGCAGCTGAGCAAGGGCGGCACGGAGTCGCTGACCTTCGACGACGCGATCATCGCGACCGGCGCGAGCGTCCGCCTCCTCCCCGGCGTCGAGCTCTCCGAGAACGTCGTCACCTACGAGACCCAGATCATGACCCGCGAGCTCCCCGACACGATGGCCATCGTGGGCGCGGGCGCGATCGGCATGGAGTTCGCCTACGTCCTCAAGAACTACGGCGTCGACGTGACGATCATCGAGTTCATGGACCGCGCCCTCCCCAACGAGGACCCGGACGTCTCCAAGGAGATCCAGAAGCAGTACAAGAAGCTCGGCGTCGAGATCCTGACCTCGACCAAGGTCGAGTCGGTCGTCGACAAGGACGGCTACGTCACGGTCACCTACACCGCGAAGGACGGCACGCAGTCGACCCTCGAGGTCGACAAGGTGCTCATGTCGATCGGCTGGGTCCCCCGCACCGAGGGCTTCGGCCTCGAGAAGACGGGCGTCGAGCTCACCGAGCGCGGCGCGATCGCGATCGACGACCACATGCGCACCAACGTGCCGCACATCTACGCCATCGGCGACGTCACCGCGAAGCTCCAGCTCGCGCACGTCGCGGAGGCGCAGGGCGTCGTCGCCGCCGAGACCCTCGCCGGTGCCGAGACCCAGACCCTGGGCGACTACCGGATGATGCCGCGCGCGACGTTCTGCCAGCCGCAGATCGCCTCCTTCGGCCTCACCGAGAAGCAGGCGACGGACGAGGGACACGAGATCACCGTCTCGACCTTCCCCTTCATGGCGAACGGCAAGGCCCACGGCCTCGGCGAGCCCACCGGCTTCGTGAAGCTCATCGCGAGCAAGAAGTACGGCGAGCTCCTCGGCGCCCACATGATCGGCCCGGACGTCTCGGAGCTGCTCCCCGAGCTCACGCTCGCCCAGAAGTGGGACCTCACCGCGACCGAGCTGGCCCGCAACGTGCACACCCACCCGACGCTGTCGGAGGCGCTGCAGGAGGGCTTCCACGGCCTCAAGGGGCACATGATCAACATGTAGGGCTCGTCCCTCCACGGCCTCCGGCCCGCAGGATCCCGCTCGGCTCGTCCGCGGCGGATCCTGCGGGCCGGAGCCGTCTCCGGGGGTGCCCGCCGGGCTCCGGCGCCGCTCCCGCTACCGTGGCCCGATGGATCCGCGCCTGCTCGACCGCCTCGCCGCCGACGCCTGGCCCGCGCTCGTGCGGCGCCCCCTCGGCCCATGGGAGCTGCGCGCCTCCTCGGGGGTCACGAAGCGCGCGAACTCGGTGCTCGCGTCCGGCGACGTCGTCGACCAGGGGGCGGCCCTCGACGCGGCGGAGGCGTTCGCCCGCGAGCACGGGATCGCACCCCTCGTGCAGATCGGACCGCCGAGCCCTGCCGGTCTGACCGGGTTGCTCGCCGAGCGGGGCGCCGCGCCGATCGACCGGACGCTCGTGCTGACGGGTTCGGTGCAGGAGGCGCTCGCCGCCCTGTCCACGACGTCGGGGTCCGCGCCGTCGAGGCCAGTGCCGCCGAGGCCCGCGCCGCAGCCTCGCGTCCGCCTCGCCCCGGCTCCCGACGAGGACTGGCTCGCCCTCTGGTGGTCGGTGGACGGTCGCGGTGGCGCGGAGGAGCGTGCGGTCGCCGAGCGCATCCTCGCGGGCTGCCCCTCCTCCTACGCGCTCGCCGTCGACGGGGACGGCCCGGCCGCGACCGGCCGCCTCGCGCTCGTCACGGCGCCGGACGGCGAGCTCTGGGGCGGCCTCTTCGCGCTGGCGACCCGGCCGGACGCCCGGCGCCGCGGGCTCGCCTCCGCCGTGATCCGCGCCCTCCTCGAGGACGCGTCCGGCCGGGGCGTCGCGCGCTTCTGGCTCCAGGTGCTCGCCGAGAACGCCGGCGCCCGCCGCCTCTACGCGTCCCTCGGTTGCCGCGAGTCGTCCTGGTACGAGTACTGGCGCTGACCCGCTCGCGGAGGAGGAGCGGGGTGCCCGGGTCAGGCGTTCGCGAGCACGGCGCGGGCGACGGCCTCGGCCTTCGCCGCGTCGCCGGTGACGGTCACGCGCCACCACACGTCGTCGGCGAGCGCGTCGATCTCGCAGACGCCCGCCGCGCAGCCGGTGAGGGCCTTCTCGCCGAAGCCGTCGAGCGGCTCGAGCGGGATCGCCAGGCCCGAGGTCAGCGAGAGGTTCCGCCAGCCGTCGTCGCCGTTCGGGAGCGCGTCGACCGTCACGCCCGAGTAGGCGGCGCTGGAGGCGTCGCTCCAGCTGCAGGAGGCGTACCCGGCCCGGGCGGCGGCAGCGGCCGACGCGGTGGTCGGCGTCCCGGTCCCCGTCCCCGCGGTCGCCTGCGCGAGACCGGCGGCACCGAACAGCTGCTCGGCCGTCAGGACCTCGGTGCAGACGGGCGCCGTCGCGGTGACCGGCTCGTCGAGGGTGCCGAGCGCGGCGGAGGCGGTGCCGGTCGCCAGCGCGGCGAGGTCGACGGCCGCGGGGGCGCCGCGCAGCTGCAGCGTCACCCAGGTGGCGCCGGCGAGCAGGTCCAGGTCGCAGCTGCCGTCGGTGCAGGAGCCGTAGGCCTCGACGGCGGTCTCGAGGCGCGGGCCCGGACGGCCGGCGAAGGCCTCGGCGGCGTCGTCGACCGCGGCCGCGGTGATCGAGGCGTCCTCGTCGTACCAGGCGCAGCGGAGCACTCCGCCGTTCTCCTCCGCGGCCTCGCGGATCAGCTCGCCCGAGGAGCGCGTCGTCACCTCGCGGCTGCCCTCGAGAGCGCTGCGGGAGACCCCCAGCGCCGAGGCCGCCCGCGTGGCGGGGAGGAGGGAGTCGCAGCCCAGGCGGGTCGAGGCCGTGGGCGTGGGCGAGGGCGTCGGAGTCGCGGAGGGAGTCGGAGCGGCGGTCTCGGACGCCGACGGGGTGGCCGCGACGTCCGAGCGCTCGGCCGACGTGCAGCCCGTCAGCGCGACGAGAACGGCGAGCGCGGCGCCGACCGTCGTCAGGCGCGGGAGGCGGGCCCTCACGCGGCCAGCTCGCGCTCGATCGCGGCCGTGAACGCGTCGATGTCGTCCTCCGTCGTGTCGAAGGAGCAGACCCAGCGGACCTCGCCGGTCGCCGGGTTCCAGTCGTAGAAGCGGTAGGCGGCGCGGAGCCGGTCCGCGACTCCGGGCGGCAGCGTCGCGAACACCGCGTTGGCCTGGGTCTGCTGCGTGAACTCGAGCCCGGTGATCCGGCCGGCGGCGATCGCCTCCTCGAGCCCCGAGCGCAGGCGCGCCGCCATGGCGTTCGCGTGCCGGGCCGAGCGGAGCCACAGGGGCTCCTCCTCGCCGCCGTCGCCGAGCAGGGCGAGCAGCTGCGCCGAGATGAAGCGCATCTTGGAGGACAGCTGCATGTTGGTCTTGCGGAGGAAGGTCAGCCCGGTCGAGGCCGCCGGGTCGAGCACGACGATCGCCTCGCCGAGCAGGATGCCGTTCTTGGTGCCGCCGAACGAGAGCACGTCGACGCCTGCGTCGGTCGTGAAGGAGCGCAGGGGCAGGCCGAGGGCGGCCGCGGCGTTCGCGATGCGCGCCCCGTCCATGTGCAGCCGCATGCCGAGGCCGTGCGCGTGGTCGGCGAGCGCGCGCACCTCCTCCGGGGTGTAGACGGTGCCGAGCTCGGAGGACTGGGTGATCGAGACCACGAGCGGCTGGGCGCGGTGCTCGTCGCCGAAGCCCCACGCCTCCTGGTCGACCAGCGCCGGGGTCAGCTTGCCGTCGGGCGTGGGGACCGTGAGGATCTTGATCCCGCCGACCTTCTCCGGCGCTCCGCCCTCGTCGGAGGTGATGTGCGCGGTGCCCGCCGAGACGACGGCGCCCCACCGCGGCAGCATCGACTGCAGGCCGGTGACGTTGGCGCCCGTGCCGTTGAAGACGGGGAAGGCCTGGGCCTGCTCGCCGAACTCGCGGCGGAACGCCTCCTGCAGGCGCTCGGTGTAGACGTCCTCGCCGTAGGCGATCTGGTGCGCTCCGTTGGCCGCGGCGATCGCGGCGAGGACCTCGTCGTGCACTCCGGAGTAGTTGTCGGAGGCGAAGCCGCGGACGTCGGGATCGTGCAGAGCGCTCATCCCTCCATCTTCGCAGCCCGCCGCCCGGAGGAGCCCCGGAGGCGCCCGCCGAGACACCCCTCCTGCCTCCCGCATGTTTCGGGCAGGTGAAAGGACGACGACCCGAAAGCCGATCTCCGTCAAGAAGTTGGTATCGGCTGGGAGGCAGGCCACTCTTGACGTATGCGCATGGACACGACGGGAGCTGTCCGCGACATGCCCGCCCCTCCCGGGGTGGACGAGATCGCGGCTCGCTTCGGCGATCCCGTCCTCGCGTTCGCGCCCCAGCCGAGGCTGGAGGAGTTCGCCGCGGCGCAGACGATGGCGCTCGGCCGCTTCGTCGAGATCTCGCTCTCGTACTCGTTCTACAAGAACCCGCGCAACCGCGCCGACCCCGTCAACCACGTCCCGCTGTCCCCCGAGCAGAAGCGCGCGATCGAGCGCGCCGAGAACGACCACCTGCCGCCGTGGATGGTCGACCAGGTGACGCGGATGCGGTACCCGGTGCTCTGGGAGGCGGTCCGCACCTCCGTGCCGATCCCCGCCGAGCGCAGCCGGCCCCTGGAGTCCCGCCTCGCGGCCCACATGGGCGACGTGCTCCGCAACACCTTCCCGGGCCGCGTGCGCAGCCGCCGCGGCGGGATGCCGGTGGTCGCCGCCGCCCTCCGCGACGAGGACGTCGTGCGGGGCGTCCCGGTGATCGTGGACGGTGAGGCCCTGCGCGGCTACCGCGTGGACACCGATCCGGACGTGGTCGCGATCGGCGCCCGCGTCGACGGCCGCTACATGACGGTCGTGCTCGACCGGAAGATCGTGCCGGAGATCCGGATGGAGTTCGTCCGCCGCACCCCGCCGCGCCCGGCCTCGAGCCAGTCCCGGCGCTGACCGCCCGGCCGACCGCTCAGGGGCGCCCCGGTACCGCGATCCCGTGCTCGTAGGCGAACACGACCGCCTGGATCCGGTCGCGCACGCCGAGCTTCATCAGGATCTTCGAGACGTGCGTCTTCACGGTCGCCTCGCCCACGAACAGCTCGGCCGCGATCTCGGCGTTCGACCAGCCCCGCGCCAGGTGCACGAGCACCTCCCGCTCGCGGTCCGTCAGGTCGGCCACTCCGGAGTGCTCGGCCGCGGCCGGCGTGTGCTCGGGCACGGACGCGAACCGCTCGATCACGCGCCGGGTGACGTCGGGGGCGAGCATCGCGTCGCCGCGGGCGACCACCTGCACGGCCTCGACCAGCTCCTCCGGCGACGCGTTCTTGAGCAGGAACCCGCTGGCGCCGGCCGAGAGCGCCTCGAAGAGGTAGTCGTCGCGGTCGAAGGTGGTGAGGATGAGCACCCGCGAGCACAGGCGCGGGTCGGCCACGATCTCGCGGGTCGCGGCCAGGCCGTCGAGGCCGGGCATCTGCACGTCCATGCAGATCACGTCGGGGCGCAGCTCGGAGGCGCGCTGCAGGGCCTCGAGACCGGTGCGGGCCTCGCCGACCACCTCGATCCCCGGCTCCGACTCGAGGATGATGCGGAAGCCCACGCGGACGAGCTCCTGGTCGTCGACGAGCAGCACGCGCACGTGCTCGGTCATGGGCGGCCCCCGCTCGCTCGCTCCTGACGCCCCCGCGACGTCTCCGACGACGGTACCGGGTCGTCGGCGTCCGGCAAGCTCGCCCGGACGGGGGACAGCGGCACCCGGGCGTGCACGAGGTAGCCTCCGCCCCTCGGCCCCATCTCGATCCAGCCGCCGACCGCGGCCGCGCGCTCGCTCATGCCGGTGTGCCCCAGTCCGCAGGAGGCGGGAGCGCTCGGGTGCGGGCCGGACCCGCCGTCGTCGGCGATCTCGAGCTCGACCGCGTCGGGGGCGTAGCGGAGGCGCACCTCGGCGTGCGCGCCGCGCCCCGCGTGCTTGCGGACGTTCGTGAGCGACTCCTGCGCGATGCGGTAGAGGCTGAGCCCCACCGTCGCGGGGATCTCGCGGGGCGTGCCGAGGGTGAGGAAGACGGTGGGCAGGCCCGATCCGCTGGACGCCGCGACCAGCTCCTCGAGCTGGGCCACCCCGCGGGTGGACGCGGCGTCGGTGAGCGGATTCGGGACCGCGTCCTCGGCGCGCAGCGCGACCAGGATGCGGTGCAGCTCCTCGATCGCCGAGCGCGCGTCGCCCTCGATGGCGCTGAGCGATGCCGCCGCCCGCTCCGGATCCCGCGCCAGCACCCGCCGCGCCGCTCCCGCCTGCACGCCCATCACGCTGACGTGGTGCGCGACCACGTCGTGCAGCTCGCGCGCGATCCGCAGCCGCTCGGAGGACACGGCCTGCCGCGAGGAGCGCTCCCGCTCGTCGTCGAGCTCGGCCGTGCGCGTCTCGAGCGCCTCCAGCCGGCGGGCCGACTGCCACGACGCCTCGCCGAAGACGTAGGCGCTGCCGAAGTAGAGCAGGTTCGAGACGACCGCGAGGGCCGACTCCGCCGCGTAGGGCGAGAGCAGCCCGGGGGAGTCGTCGACCGGCACGGAGCTGCCGAAGTACTCGCCCGTGGCGAGGGTGGTGAGCAGCCAGCCCAGCATCCCGACCGCGATCGCCACTCGGACGACGAGCGCCGTGCGCCGGTTCCGGCCCCACGCGCCGACCGTGTAGAGCGCGAGGAACAGGCAGATCTGGCCGAAGAGCGACTCCGGCACCTGGAGCACGATCCCGAGCGCGTAGACGACGGAGAGCCCGGCCGCCACGCTCGCGGGGAACCGGCGGCGCAGCGCGAGGGGAAGGGTCATCAGGACGGCCCAGTGGGCGCTGACGACGGGGTGCGCCGCGTCCGGGAAGCCCGCCGAGGAGTACAGCGCGACGGAGACGATCGTCGCCACCAGCAGGATCCCCGCGGTGACCGCATCGCGCACGTATCCGGCCCGGCTCGGCGCTCGCCGGATCCAGCCCGCGTCGAGCGGGTCCGCGGCTCCGTCACCTGAGGGCATGCGCCCCACGCTAACCGACGCCGGTCGGACGGGGCCCCGGGAGGCGGAGGAGCGCACCCCGCCACCTCCCGGGCGCGACGTCAGTCCCGGCCGGTGATGCCCCGGGTCGAGGCGATGACGTCGCCCATCTTCTTCCCGAGGGCCTCGTAGAACATCGACAGCGGGAACTCGTCGTCCAGCACCGCGTCGGTGAGCCCGCGCGGGGCGCCGAGCAGCACCTCGTCCGGGAGCCCGCGGGCCCAGGCGGAGGCGGGGTGCGGAGTGAGAGTGGCCGCGATCAGCTCGTGCGCGGCCAGCCAGTGCGCCGTCTTCGGCCGGTCGATCGAGCGCCAGTAGAGCTCGTCGATCGCGTCCGAGAGGGCGACGACCACGTCGGCGACGCCGTCCCACTCGAACGCCAGCCGGGTGTCGGTCCAGTGCAGGACGCCGTGCTGGTGCAGCCAGGCGAAGAGCAGCTGGCCGCCGAGGCCGTCGTAGTTGCGCACCCGCGACCCGGTGAGCGGGAAGCGGAAGAGCCGGTCGAACAGGATCGCGTACTGCACGAAGCGCGAGCGCTCGGCCAGCGCCTCCTCCTCGTCGTCGCGGCGGTCGAGCGCGCCGAGGCGGCGCTCGATGGCGACGGCCTCGCGGAAGGCGGTGAGGTCGCACCGCAGCTCCTCCAGCGAGTAGAGGAAGAAGGGCATCCGCTGCTTGATCATGAACGGGTCGAACGGCAGGTCGCCGCGCATGTGGGTGCGGTCGTGGATGAGGTCCCACATCACGAAGGACTCCTCCGCCAGGCGCTGGTCGGCCAGCAGGCGCTGCGCGTCCTCCGGGAGCTCGAGACGGGTGATCCGGGCCGCCTCCGTGACGACGCGGCGGAACCGGGCCGCCTCGCGGTCGGCGAAGATCGCGCCCCAGGTGAAGGACGGGACGGAGCGCATCGCGACCGTCTCGGGGAACAGCACAGCGCTGTCGGTGTCGTAGCCGGCGGTGAAGTCGACGAAGCGCACGGGCACGAAGAGGGCGTTGGAGTAGTCCCCGGCCTCCAGCTCGGCGACGAACCGCGGCCAGACGACCTCGACGAGGACGGCCTCGACGTGGCGGTCGCGGCTGCCGTTCTGGGTGTACATGGGGAAGACGACGAGGTGGCGGCGGCCGTCGACGCGCTCGAGCTGCGGCTGGAACGCGGTGAGCGAGTCGAGGAAGTCGGGCAGGCCGAGTCCGCCGGCGCTCCAGCGCTCGAGGTCGACGACCAGCGCGTCGAGGTACGCGGCGTCGTGCGGGAACGCGGGGGCGAGGGTGCGGACGCCGGCGACGATCCGCTCGACGAGGGTGCGCGCCTCCTTGAGCCGCTCGGGCTCGGCGAGCGAGCCGTCCTGGGACTGGAGCGGCTGCAGCGCGGCGGCGGCGGCCTTCAGGTCGAGCCAGGCGGCGGAGTCCTCCACGCGGTCCTCGACGACCTCGGGTTCTCCGACGACGGTGCTCTGCACGGCTTGCGACATGGTGATCCTCCTCACGCTGGTGATACGGGGCTGCAGGAGCGGAACGCGCTCCGACTCCGAGCGTATGGGCTCGTGCGCGCGCTTTTCTTGCGTCTCGGCGGAGCGAAGCGGCGATCTCGCGGGGGCGGGCGCACGTCTCCGCCGCCCCTCTCCGGCCCCGCGGTCAGCGGTTGCCCAGGTGTTGTGCAGGTGCCACCCCCCGTCCGGGGCTAGATTCCTCACCGCTTCCGTTTCCCTCCCCTCATCGGGTCGAAGATGGGGCGACACCGTGTCCGCATCCCGAGTGCGGAGACATCCGATCGGACAGGCGCGCCGAACACCCTGGCGGCGCGCTCGATCGGCGAGCCATCCTGAGAGAGAGGATCGGAGAGCGTGACGGGACCCGAACCCGGAAGCGACCAGAGAACAGCCAGCATCGACCACCACCCCGAGAACCTCCGCCTGCTCCCCTGGCCGCAGGCGGACTCCTCCGTCCTGCGCGACACCCTCGCGCACGCGGGCGGCGGACTCGAGAGCGAGAGCGAGATCCTCGTGCGCCACGACCGCTACCTGCGCGGTTGGGCGGACGGCGACGCGTTCTTCTACGTGGTCGAGCTGGACGGACTCTCCGTCGGCTCCATCGGCTATTGGTACGGCTGCTCGCGCGGCGTCGTCGCCTACGAGGCGGCGTGGAGCATCGCTCCGCACGCCCGCGGCATCACCGCGGACTCCGTGCGGATGCTGCTCGAGGAGGCGGCGGCGTTCCCCGTGCCCCGCTTCGTGCACGCCTTCGTGGCGGAGAGCGACCTGGACGCGGGCGCGACCTGCGTCGAGGCCGGCTTCGACCGGATCGACCTCGTCGAGCAGGGCGAACCGCCGGAGCTCTACGTGGACTGGGCGTTCGACCTGGCCGCCGTGGCCTGATCAGATCCCGTGGCGCTCCAGCCACGGCCGCAGCACCGCGAGGAACTCCTCCGGGTGCTCGAGGCCGGGCAGGTGCGCCGCGTCCTCGAGCACGTGCAGCTCGGCACAGCCCACCTCGGCGGCGAGGTGCTCGCACACCGGCAGCGACTCCGAGAGGTCGTGCGCGCCCGCCACGACGAGGGTCGGCACGGCGATCTCCCCGAGCCGCTCGCCCGCCGGCCCGGAGGGCTCGATCGGGCGGGGGGCCTCCTCCTCGTGGCCGACGCCGGTGAGCGCGAGCTCCCGGACCCGCGCGAGGAACTCCGGAGCGACGTCGTCCGCGGAGCGGTCGGGACCCACGGCCCAGAGCTCCGCCTCGACGATCGCCGCCGCCTCCCGCTCGCCCGCGAGCTCCAGCGCCTCGACCTCCCCGAAGCGCCGCTCCTCCTCCGCCGTCAGCG
Source organism: Rathayibacter sp. AY1A5 (assembly GCF_002930875.1). Classification (NCBI taxonomy): domain Bacteria; kingdom Bacillati; phylum Actinomycetota; class Actinomycetes; order Micrococcales; family Microbacteriaceae; genus Rathayibacter; species Rathayibacter sp. AY1A5. Next base: position 41,300 of record NZ_PSTM01000010.1, read on the forward strand.
CGGGGTAGTCGAAGCCCGCCAGGCCCGGCGCGATCACGACCAGGCCGGTCACCCGCTCCGGATGCTCGAGCGCCAGGTCGAGCGCGAGCGTTCCGCCCCGCGAGCAGCCGATGACCACCGCGCGCTCGACGCCGAGGTGGTCGAGCACGTCCAGGGCGTCCCGGCGCGGGTCGTACTCCACGTCCTCCGTGCTCGTTCCGCCCGCGCCGCGGACGTCGTAGCGGACCACCAGCCGGTCGCGCGAGAGGTCGGGGACGAGCGGGTCCCACATCCGCAGGTCGGCGATGCCCGCGTGCACGAGCAGCAGGGCGGGCGCGGAGGCGTGGCCGTCCGCCTCCCAGTGGAGGCTCGCGCCGGGGACCTCGAGATGCGGCATGCCGCACACCGTAGGCGCGTCCCGCCGACGCTGCAACGCCCGGCCACTGCCTAGGGTGGAGGCGCGACAGCGGACGGGCCGCGGCGGGGAGGCGGCGGCGTGGAGGGCGTGCTCACCGGCTTCTCGATCATCGGGGTCGTCATCGCGGTCGGCTACCTGATCGCGCGGTTCCGGATCGTCCCGCCCGAGAGCCGGCTGATCCTGTCGCGGATCGCCTTCTTCGTCACGACGCCGGCGCTGCTGTTCACCGTGCTGTCGCGGGCCGACGTCTCCGTCCTCTTCTCCTCGTTCCTGCTCGTCTCGCTCCTGACGGTGCTGACCGTCGCCCTGCTCTACGTGCTGGCCTCGCGGCTGCTCTTCCCCCGCCCGCTGCCGGAGACGGTGATCGGGACCGCGGCCTCCTCCTACGTCAACGCCAACAACATCGGGCTGCCGGTCGCCATCTACGTGCTGGGCGATCCGCAGTGGGTGGCCCCGACGCTCCTCCTGCAGCTGATCGTCCTCGCGCCGACGATCCTGACGCTGCTCGACGTCTCGACGAGCGGGCGGACCTCGGTCGGCGCGATCCTCACGCAGCCGCTGCGGAATCCGATGATCATCGCCTCCGCCCTCGGCCTCGTCGTCGCCCTCACCGGCGTCGAGCTGCCCGCGCCCGTGCTGCAGCCGTTCTCGATCATCGGCAACGCGTCGATCCCGCTGGTGCTGATCGCCTTCGGGATGTCGCTGCGCGGGCAGCGGCCGCTGGAGGCGGGGCCGGCGCGGGTCGAGGTGGTCGTCGCCTCCGTGCTCAAGTCGCTGGTGATGCCGGCGGTCGCGCTGCTGCTGGGGCGCTTCGCGTTCCACCTCGACTCCGAGCACCTCTTCGTGGTGACGGTGACCGCCGCGCTGCCGACCGCGCAGAACATCTTCACCTTCGCCTCGCGCTACGACCGGGGCGTCGCCGTCGCCCGCGACACGGCCCTCGTGACCACGGTCGCCGCGGTGCCCGTGCTCATCGGGGTGTCCCTCCTGCTGGGCTGAGCGGAGCAGCATCCCCGGCTCCCGCTCGGGCCCGGCGGAGGCGCCGGACGGCCCGCGCATCCGCGTCGCGTGTCCCTCGTCCTGGGACGGGGCCGGTGGCGCGGGCCCGGTCGCACTCCGCCGACCGTCGCTTAGGCTCTCTCGAATGAGCACCACCACGTCCGCCGACCGCTCCGCCCGCGGCAGGCCGCGCCGCCGTCGCGGCCTCTGGATCACGCTGATCGTCCTCCTGGTCCTGCTGATCGGCGCCGTCGTCGCGGTGCTCCTCGGCGTGCGCACCTACGACAAGGCGATGACCGTCCGCGACAAGCTGACCGAGGCGATCCCGCTGGTGTCGCAGGTGACGGACAGGCTGACGACGTTCGACACCTCCGGGGCGGAGGAGACCGCGGGCCGGATCGCGACCCTCACCGGCGAGGCGCGCGACGAGACCGAGGACCCGGTGTGGCGGGTGATGGAGGTGGTGCCCGTCCTCGGGCCGAACCTGTCCGCGGTCCGCGCCGCGACCGAGATCGCCGACGACGTCTCCGGCCGGATCGTCACGCCGCTCTCCACGACCTCGCTCGACATCCTCAAGCCCGTCGACGGCAGGGTCGACCTCGCGGCGATCACCGAGCTGTCGCAGAAGATCACCGTCGCCAAGGAGGTCGTCGACGCGGCGCAGACCCGTGTCGAGGGCATCGACCGCGGCCCGCTGGTGCCGCAGGTCGCCTCGGCCCTCGACTCCTTCACTCCGCAGCTGGCCACCGCGACCACGGCGATGGAGCAGGTCGAGCCGCTCACCGCGATCCTCCCCGACTCCCTCGGAGCCTCCGGCCCGCGCCACTACCTGGTGATGTTCCAGAACCTGGCGGAGTCGCAGGCTCTGGGCGGCGGCGCGTCGTCGGTGATGCAGCTCGACGTCGACGGCGGCGCGATCTCGATCGGCCGTCAGCTGGGCAGCGGCGACTTCCGCGGTCTGGCGCCCGTCACCGTCGACCAGAGCGCGCTCGACACCATCGGCGAGAACATGGCGACGACCTTCAACGTCTCGACCAGCCGCCCCGACTTCCCGACGGCCGCCTCGATCGCCTCACAGTTCTGGGCGCAGAAGTTCCCCGAGCAGAGGATCGACGGCGTCCTCGCGATCGACCCCGTCGCCCTCTCCTACCTCCTCGGCTCGACCGGGCCGGTGACCCTCACCGACGGCACGGTCCTCACGAGCGAGAACACCGTCTCGACCCTGCTCAACGAGGTCTACTTCCGCTACCCGGAGTCGGTCGTGGCCGAGCGCACCGACGAGTTCTTCTCGGAGGCGAGCGCGACGGTCCTGGGGAAGATCCTCGGCGGGGAGATGGAGCCCACGAAGATGCTCCCGGCGATCGTGAAGGCGGTCGACGAGAGCCGCATCCTCGCCTACAGCTCCGACGCCGACGAGCAGGCGCTCCTCGCGCCCACGCCGATCGCGGGGGTCCTGCCGCAGACGACGACCGACGGCACGACCACCGGAGTGTTCTTCCAGGACGCCTCGGGCGGCTCGAAGATGGACTACTACCTGAGCACGGCGGTCACGCAGTCGAGCGCGGGCCGGTGCGCCGCCTCCGGCGCGGTCTTCACCACCTCCGTCACCGTGACCAACACGATCTCGAAGGCGGTCGCTCGGACGCTGCCCGGCTACGTCGCCGCGGCCGGCGGGCGCGGTGCGTACCCCCTGGGCGACTTCGTCACCAACATCTACGTCTACGGCCCTCCCGGGACCACGGTGTCGAGCGCGGCCTGGGCCGACGGCACGGGCTACGGACCCGAGAGCCTCGACGACCTCGGCCGTCCCGTCTCGAAGGTCGCCGTGCAGCTCTCGCCCGGCCAGTCCGAGACGTTCGACGTGCAGTTCAGCGCCGGCGACGCCTCCGGCTTCGGCGACCAGACCGTGCGGGTGACCCCGATGATCAACCCCACCGCGGTCACGCTGAACGACGAGCCCGCCTGCGGCTGACCGCGCGATCGCGCCCCGAGCACGCCGACCGCTGACGCGCCCCCGGGTCGGTGCTGGACCAGCGCCGACCGGTCCGACCGCTGACGCGCCCCCCGGGTAAGTGCTGGACCAGCGCCGACCGCTCCGACCGCTGACGCGCCCCCGGGTCGGTGCTAGACCAGCGCCGACCCGGGGATCGAGCTCGTCACGAGCGAGGAGGCGAGGAACGCGGTGGCGATGCAGAGCACGAACCCGATGGCCGGCACGAGGAACGCGCGACGGCCCACGAGGTAGCGCACGACCGTCACGGCCACGGCGATCAGCGTCAGCGCGGGCGGCCCGATCAGCGCGATCGAGACGCCCCAGTCGATCCGGTCGAAGTCGCAGGCGAAGTTCTGGCCCTCGCACTGCGCGGGGAAGACCGAGAGGATCGCGGCGAGGTAGCCGAGCACGATCGTGAGCAGGCCGAGGGCGAGGCAGCCGAGGATCGAGAGCACGAGGTCCCAGCGGCGCCGGCGCGGCTTCCCGGCGGCGATGATCTCGCCCACCGAGCGGTAGGCGTCGGACCGGAACTCGTCGTGCGCGGCTCCGGGGCGGGCGGTCGCGGGGCGGGCGGTCGCAGGGCGCGCCGTCGCGGGTCTGGCGGCGGGGCGGGAGGCGCCGGCCGAGGCGGCCTGGGCCCGCGCGCGCTTCTTCTTCGACGAGGCCATGCTCAGAAGATCATCGGGCGGTCGTCGTCGAGGGTCGTCTCCAGGTCGAGGTCGACCACCACCGGGACGTGGTCGCTCGGGGCGTCGCCCTTGCGCTCGTCGCGGTGGATCGAGGCGCCGGTGACGAGCTCGCCGAACGCGGGGGAGCCGAGCACGAAGTCGATCCGCAGCCCCTCGTTGCGCGGGAAGCGGAGCTGCTTGTAGTCCCAGTAGGTGTAGCCCTCGGGCACGAGCGGGCGGACGACGTCGCGCAGGCCCGCGTCCTCGAAGGCGGCGAAGGCGGCGCGCTCGGGGATCGAGACGTGCGTGGATCCGGGGCCGAGGCTCGGGTCGCCCACGTCGCTGTCGAGCGGCGCGACGTTCCAGTCGCCGACCAGGGCGAGCGGCAGGTCGGGCTCGGCGGCCAGCCACTCGCGGGTGCTCGCCTCGAGGGCCGCGAGCCACTCGAGCTTGTAGAGGTAGTGCGGGTCGTCGACCGCGCGGCCGTTCGGGACGTAGAGGCTCCAGACGCGCACGCCGTCGACCGTGGCGCCGATCGCGCGGGCCTCGAGCGGGAAGGAGCCGTCGGCCGCCGCCTCCTTCGCGAAGCCGGGCATGCCCGGGAAGCCGATCTGCACGTCGTCCATCGGCAGGCGCGAGGCGATGCCGACGCCGTTCCACTGGCTGAGCCCGACCATCTCGACGTGGTAGCCGGCGTCGGCGAAGGCCTCGTGCGGGAACTGCTCGGGCTTGCACTTGAGCTCCTGCATGGCGAGGACGTCCACGTCCTCGCGCACGAGCCAGTCGACGACGCGGCCGGCGCGGGCCCGGATGGAGTTCACGTTCCAGGTGGCGATGCGCATCCTGGAAGTGTAGGAGCCGCCGCCGACACGTCTCCTGCGCGTCCTCCGCGCGTCCCGGCGGCCGCGGGCCGGGGGAGTCATCCCCTCGGCGGATTGCGGAACCGGTGTCGGTGGTCGATGGTTGTCTAGCGCCGTCCCGACCGGCCGTTCGTTGTGCCGTCCGGACGCCGCCGCCGCCCGCGCCGTGCGGGCCCGACGGGCTCCCCGGCGCTCCGCGCTCCCCAGCCCGGTCCCCTCCCCTCCCGCTCCTGCTCCGCCCCTCCGGAGGACCCATGATCCTGCTCCGCCTCGCCTCCGCCTACGCGAAGCCCTACGCGCGCTGGGTGGCCGCCGTCGTCGTGCTGCAGCTCGTCGCGACGCTCGCCGCGCTCTACCTGCCGAGCCTCAACGCCGAGATCATCGACCAGGGCATCGGCCGCGGCGACACCGACTTCATCTGGGGAACCGGCATGACCATGCTCGGCGTCTGCGTCGTGCAGGTCGCCGCGGCGATCGGAGCCGTCTACTTCGGCGCCCGCACCGCCATGTCCGTCGGCCGCGACCTGCGCCGCGACGTCTACCGCCGCGTCGACTCGCTCAGCGGGCTCGAGGTCGGCGGCTTCGGCACGGCCACCCTGATCACCCGCGGCACGAACGACGTGCAGCAGGTGCAGATGCTCGTGCTGATGACCCTCAACTTCATGGTCTCCGCGCCGATCATGTGCGTCGGCGGCATCGTCTTCGCCCTGCGTGAGGACGCCGGCCTCTCCTGGCTGGTCTGGGTGTCGGTGCCGCTGCTGTTCGTCGTGGTCGGCTTCCTGGTGTTCCTGCTGCTGCCGCTGTTCCGCCTCATGCAGGACCGGATCGACGGGATCAACAGCGTGCTCCGCGAGCAGATCACGGGCATCCGCGTGGTGCGCGCCTTCGTGCGCGAGCCGTTCGAGTCCGAGCGGTACCGCAAGGCCAACGCGGCGATCACCGAGGTGTCGATCAAGGTCGGCAACATCTTCGTGCTGATGTTCCCCGCGATCATGATGATCCTGCACCTGGCCACCGCGGCCGTGCTGTGGTTCGGCGGGCAGCGCGTCGACGCCGGTCAGATGCAGGTGGGCTCGCTCACCGCGTTCCTGCAGTACCTCCTCCAGATCCTCACCGCCGTGATGATGGGCGTCTTCATGGTGATGATGATCCCGCGCGCGGTCGTCTGCGCCGAGCGGATCCAGCAGGTGCTCGACGCCCGCACCAGCCTCACCACACCCGAGGGCGGAGTCCCGACGCCCGCGCGCGGCCGCGTCGAGTTCTCCGGGGTCGTCTTCGGCTACCCGGGCGCCGAGCGCCCCGTGCTCTCGGGCATCGACATCGTCGCGGAGCCGGGCCGCACCACGGCCGTCGTCGGCTCCACCGGCGCCGGCAAGACGACCCTGCTCGGCCTCGTGCCGCGCCTGTTCGACCCGCAGGAGGGCACCGTCACGATCGACGGCGTGCCCGTCTCCTCCCTCGACCGGGCGCAGCTCGCCGAGGTGATCGGGCTCGTGCCCCAGCGCCCCTACCTCTTCTCGGGGACGATCGCCTCGAACCTGCGCTTCGGCCGCCCCGACGCGACGGACGCCGAGCTGTGGGAGGCGCTGCGCATCGCCCAGGGCGAGGACTTCGTGCGGAGCAAGGAGCACGGGCTCGACGAGCCGGTCTCGCAGGGCGGCACCAACGTCTCCGGCGGGCAGCGCCAGCGGCTCTGCATCGCGCGGGCCCTCGTCGCGAAGCCGCGGGTTTACCTGTTCGACGACTCGTTCTCGGCGCTCGACGTCGCGACCGATGCGCGGCTGCGGGAGTCGCTGGCCGTCGCCACCACCGACGCGACCGTGATCATCGTGGCCCAGCGGGTGTCGACCATCCGCCACGCCGACCAGATCGTCGTGCTCGACGCGGGACGCGTCGTCGGCCGCGGCACGCACGACGAGCTCCTCGAGACGAACGCGACCTACCGCGAGATCGTCGAATCCCAGCTGAGCGTCGAAGGAGTGTCCTGAGATGGCGCGCACACGCGACACCACCGCCCCCGAGGAGACGACGTCCCCCGAGCCCGAGTTCGAGCCCGGCGAGGGCGACGGCGGCATGTTCGGGGACGGGCCGCCCGCCCGCAAGGCGCAGAACTTCTGGCCCTCGGCCAAGCGCCTCTTCTCGCTGCTCGGCCCCGAGCGCGCCCGGATGGTCCTCGTGGTCGCCCTGGTCTCGCTGTCGGTCGTCCTCACCGTCATCGCGCCCAAGATCCTCGGGCAGGCGATGGACACGATCTTCAACGGCGTGATCGGCTCCCAGCTCCCCGCCGGCGTCCCGCTCGAGCAGATCATCGAGCAGCAGCGCGCCTCGGGCAACGGCACCTTCGCCGACATGCTGGCCAAGACCGACATCGTGCCCGGCGCGGGCATCGACTTCGTGGTCCTCGGCCGCCTGATCATCATCGTGCTGCTGATGTACGTCGTCGCGTCGGTGCTCATGTGGGCGCAGGGCTACATCCTCAACGGCCTCGTGATGCGGGTGGTCTTCGGCCTCCGCCAGGCCATCGAGGCGAAGCTCAATCGCCTCCCGCTGCGCTTCTTCGACACCCGGCAGCGCGGCGACGTGATGTCGCGCGTCACGAACGACGTCGACAACATCCAGACGGCGCTGCAGCAGGCCTTCTCGCAGCTGGTGCAGTCGGTGCTCACCATCATCGGCATCGCCGCGATGATGTTCATCGTCTCGTGGCAGCTCGCGCTGATCGCGCTGATCTCGATCCCGCTCTCGGGCGTGATCGCGGGCGTGATCGGCGCCCGCTCCCAGAAGCTCTTCGCCGCCCAGTGGAAGAACACGGGCGCGCTCAACGGCCACATCGAGGAGACCTTCTCCGGGCTCGAGATCGTCCGCGCCTTCGGCCGCGACCGCGAGATGCTCGAGGAGTTCGACCGCCGCAACGACAGCCTCTACACCGCCTCGTTCGGCGCCCAGTTCGTCTCGGGCATGATCATGCCCGCGATGACCTTCGTCTCCTACCTCTCCTACGTGCTCATCGCCGTGGTCGGCGGCCTGCGGGTCGCCTCCGGTCAGCTCACGCTCGGCGACGCGACCGCGTTCATCCAGTACTCGCGCGAGTTCACCCAGCCGGTGACCCAGCTGGCGAGCATGGCGAACATGCTGCAGTCCGGCGTCGCCTCGGCCGAGCGCACCTTCGAGCTGCTCGACGCCGAGGAGCAGGAGCCGGAGACGGCGACCGCGTCGCTCCCGCAGCGCACCGACGGCCACGTGGAGTTCGAGGGCGTCTCGTTCTCGTACGACCCGGAGCAGCCGCTGATCGAGGACCTGACCTTCTCGGCGCAGCCCGGGCAGACGGTCGCCATCGTCGGTCCGACCGGGGCGGGGAAGACCACGCTGGTCAACCTGGTCATGCGCTTCTACGAGCTCACCGGAGGGCGCATCCTGCTCGACGGTGTCGACATCACGAGCCTCGCGCGCGGCGATCTGCGCTCGCGCGTGGGCATGGTGCTGCAGGACGCGTGGCTCTTCCAGGGCACCATCCGCGAGAACATCCGCTACGGGCGCCTGGACGCGACCGACGAGGAGATCGTCGACGCGGCGAAGGCCACCATGGTCGACCGCTTCGTGCGCCAGCTGCCGGACGGCTACGACACGGTGCTGGACGCCGACGGCGGCAGCGTCTCGGCGGGCGAGCGGCAGCTGATCACGATCGCGCGCGCGTTCCTCGCGAACCCGTCGCTGCTGATCCTCGACGAGGCCACCTCCTCGGTCGACACCCGCACGGAGCTGCTCGTGCAGCACGCGATGAACGCGCTCCGCACCGACCGGACCTCGTTCGTCATCGCGCACCGGCTCTCCACGATCCGCGATGCCGACACCATCCTGGTGATGGAGTCGGGCCGGATCGTCGAGCAGGGCGCGCACGAGGCGCTCCTGAAGCAGCGCGGTGCCTACTACGAGCTCTACATGACGCAGTTCCGCGGAGGAGGCGACGAGGCGGGCGAGCACGCCGCAGCGGGCGCGCTCCCGAGCGGGGGAGGGGTCGCCCCGTAGAGTAGGCGCGTGACCGACGCACGCCAGCAGCTCATCGAGTACATCGGCTCCGACGCCGTCTTCCACGGGGACTTCACCCTCACGAGCGGCAAGAAGGCGTCGTACTACGTCGACCTGCGCCGCGTGAGCCTCGACCACCGCGTCGCGCCGCTGATCGGGCAGGTCATGCTCGACCTCATCGCGCCGCTCGAGCGCGTCGACGCCGTCGGCGGCCTCACCATGGGAGCCGACCCGATCGCCGCCGCGATCCTCCACCAGGGCGCCGCCCGCGGTCTCGCCTACGACGCGTTCGTCGTGCGCAAGGAGCCCAAGGACCACGGCCGCGGCCGGCAGGTCGAGGGCCCCGACCTCGAGGGCAAGCGCGTCGTCGTCGTCGAGGACACGTCCACCACCGGCGGCTCGCCGCTGAAGGCGATCGAGGCCCTGCTGAAGGTCGGCGCCGAGATCGCAGGAGTCGCCGTCGTCGTCGACCGTGCGACCGGGGCCCGCGAGATCATCGAGGACGCCGGCTACCCGTACTTCGCCGCGATCGGTCTGGCCGACCTCGGCCTGAGCTGATGGTCGACGAGGGGGGACGCGGCGGGGGCCCGGGAGGCGGCGAGCACCCGGAGCCGGAGGGCCGCGGGTCCGAGGGCCGCGAGCCGGAGGGCCGCGAGCCCGAGCTTGCCGGATCGGAGACCTCCGAGCCGGAGCGACCCGAGCCGGAGCGTCCCGTCGGCAGCAGCGAGTGGCTGCTCCAGCAGCTCAGCGGCGGCCGCCTGAAGAGCATCTTCGACTCGCCCCGCCCCGTCCCTCCCGTGGAGGAGTCGCGCGCGGAGCGGACGTCCGGTCCTGCTGAGTCCGCAGCCGACGAGGCCCACGCGTCAGCGGAGGAGCGGAGCGTTGCGAGCGAGTCGGCCTCCTCCGCCGACGCGGCCGGACCGTCGTCGAGCGACCGTGACAGCGACAGCGACAGCGACAGCGACAGCGACAGCGACAGCGACTCCGACGCTGCGCCGCGCCGTGCCCCTGCCGCTCCGGTCGGCCTGTGGCCGGGGGAGCCCGTGCTGAGCGCGGCGCCCGCCGCCGAGGAGGCCGACGGCGACCTCCCGAAACCCGCGGACGACTCCGCTCGGGTGGAGGAGCAGGACGCCGACGCCGACCGCGGAACGGTCGTGGAGCCGGAGCGCTCCTCCGACCGCGACGGCGTCTCCGCCGAGGGACGGAGCTCTCGGGGCGGCGACATGGGGGCCCCCGACACGGGAGTCTCCGACACGGGAGCCCGCGCCATGGGAGTGCACGAGGCGGGTGCCCGCGAGGCGGGTGCCCGCGAGACGGGTGTCCGCGAGGCGGGTGCCGGTGGGACGACTGCCCGCGACACGAGTGCCTCCGACGCGGACGTGTCCGACGAGGACGCCTTCGACGCGTTCTTCGCTCCCCTCCTCGACGACGATGCCGACGGCTCCGGCCCCGGCTCCGACGCCTCCGCCGACGCCGGGCGCACCGAGGTGCACCGCCGCGGGGCGGACTCCGTGCGCCCGGTCCTGCCGCACACCGACCCGCCCGCCGACCTGCCGACCGCCCCCGCCGGGCTGCGCAGCGCCCACCGGCCGGACGACGAGCCCGATGCCGGATCCTCGACCGACGTCGACCCGGCGGGCCGCTCCGGCGTCCCCTCCCCCGCCGACGGACGCCCGGTCGGCGCGACCCCGCCGACTCCGCGCGAGCCGACTCCGCCCGCCGTCTACGAGTGGCCCGACCCGCGAGGGGACTGGGACCAGCCGCCCGTGTGGGAGCAGGTCGTCGCTCCGCATGACGAGCCCGACGAGGACAGCGGCGACGAGGAGCTGTGGCGCGAGACCGCCGGCGCCTACTCGTGGAACCTCGAGCCGGCCGCCGAGCCCGCCGACCGCGCCGAGCCCGCACCCTTCCGCACCGCTCCCGCGGCCGCCCACGTCAACGCCGCTCCGCCGCGGAAGCGCCGCTCCGCCCGGTCCCGACCCGAGAGCCGCGAACGCGACTCGGCGCCCGCGTGGCGCACGCTCAGCCGACGCCGGCTCCTGATCGGCCTGATCGCGGCGGGTGCGGTGATCCTCCTCGCCGGGCTCTTCGCGATCGGCATCGCCGTCGGGAGCGCCGGCGGTCGAGCAGAGCCGCAGGCCGTCCCGGTCGTCAGCGAGACGCCCACGGCGGAGCCGACCCCCTCGCCCACGCCGACCGCGACCCTCCCGACCGTCGGACCGCTGCCCGTCGGCACCTGGGCCTGGAGCGCGCTCCTCGGCGGCGAGTGCGTCGAGCCCTTCGACTCCGTCTGGGCGGAGGAGTTCACCGTCGTGGACTGCGCGGCGGCTCACTCCGCCCAGCTCGTCTCCACCGCGGAGCTGACCGACCCGGCGTTCCCCGGCCAGGACGCGCTGGCCGTCACCGTCTCCTCGCTCTGCCAGGCGCAGGGCGTCGTGGACGTCGCCGCGGCCGAGACCTACGGCGACGTGCAGGTCGCCGGTGCGTTCCCCGTCACCCAGGAGCAGTGGGACGCGGGCGAGCGCAGCTACTACTGCTTCGTCGACCGGGCGGGCGGCGGCGAGCTGACCGGCTCCCTCGCCGGCACCCCCGCGGCCTGACGCGCGCCGTCGCTCGGGCCTCGGAGGACGCCGCCGGGCACCGGCCCGGTGCACCCGGCCGAGCCGCGGAGCGCCCAGTAGGATCGCTCGTCGTGCAGGAGAACGAGGCGACCCCCGCGACCGGACCCACCGCCTCCGTGGAGCTCACCACGAACGGCGTCGGCCCCTGGCAGGGCGAGCGGCCCGAGGACGACCGCCTCGACCCGGAGCTGCTGGAGCGTGGCGACGCGCGCAACGTGGTCGACCGCTTCCGCTACTGGCGGATGGACGCGATCGTCGCGGAGCTCGACCGCACGCGGCACCCGTTCCACGTCGCGATCGAGAACTGGCAGCACGACATGAACATCGGCTCGATCGTCCGCAGCGCGAACGCGTTCGGCGCGGAGGGCGTCCACATCGTCGGCCGGCGGCGGTGGAACAAGCGCGGCGCGATGGTCACCGACCGCTACCAGCACGTCCAGCACCACGAGACGGTGGCCGACCTCGTGCAGTGGGCCGCGAAGGCGGACGTGCCCCTCCTCGCCGTCGACAACGTCCCCGGCTGCGTGCCGCTCGAGACCTACCGGCTCCCCGAGCGCTGCCTCCTGCTGTTCGGGCAGGAGGGACCCGGCCTCTCGGAGGAGGCGATCGCCGCCTCGGAGGCCGTGCTCGAGATCACGCAGTTCGGCTCGACCCGGTCGATCAACGCCTCGGCGGCGGCAGCCGTCGCGATGCACGCCTGGGTACTCCAGCACGTCCGCTTCTGACCCCCGCGAGCCGCGGTGCCGTGTCAGGAACCGGCGCCCGACCCGCTGCCGGGCCGCCGGGACTCAGACCGCCGAATCCGGCGGGAACTCGGACTCCAGCGGCTCCGACGACAGGAGCTCGTGCACCCCGCTCAGCACCTCGTCCGGGCGGAACGGATAGCGCTCGATCTCGGCCTCGTCGCTGATCCCCGTCAGCACCAGCACGGTGTGCAGGCCCGCCTCGATGCCCGCGACGATGTCGGTGTCCATCCGGTCGCCGATCATCCCGGTGTTCTCGCTGTGCGCGCCGATCTTGTTCATCGCCGAGCGGAACATCATCGGGTTCGGCTTGCCGACGACGTACGGATCCTTGCCCGTCGCCTTCGTGATGAGCGCCGCGATCGCCCCCGTCGCCGGGAGCACGCCCTCGGCGCTCGGCCCCGTCGCATCGGGATTGGTGACGATGAAGCGCGCACCCGCGACGATCAGGCGGATCGCCTTCGTGATCGCCTCGAAGCTGTAATTGCGGGTCTCGCCCACGACCACGTAGTCCGGCGCCGTCTCCGTCATGATGAAGCCCGCCTCGTGCAGCGCGGTGGTGATCCCCGCCTCGCCGATCACGAACGCGCTCCCGCCCGGCTTCTGCGACGCGCAGAAGTCCGCCGTCGCCAGAGCGCTCGTCCAGATCCGCTCCTCCGGCACGTGCAGCCCCGACCCGCGCAGCCGCGCCGCCAGATCCCGCGGCGTGAAGATCGAGTTGTTCGTCAGCACCAGGAACGGCGTGCCCGAATCGGTCCACTCCTGGATCAGCTCGGGCGCGCCGGGGAGCGCCTTGTTCTCGTGCACCAGCACGCCGTCCATGTCCGTGAGCCAGGCCTCGACTTCACTGCGGTTCGTCGCCATGGGTCGATGCTATCGGCGGCACCCCCGCGCACGACGGCGACGACCGGCGAACCGGCCGGCTCCCTCCGCTGACGCCCCTGTGGAGGGACGACCGTCGTGCGCCGGACGGCCGGACCCCGGACCCGCACAGCCGCGAGCGGGATAGCCTGGGAGGCATGAGTGGCGAGAACCTGCTGGGCCCCGAACCGACCCTCCTCCCCGACGAGCCCGCGGTCACCGCGGCCCTCGCGAAGCACGCGAACCCGGGAGCCGTCAAATTCGCCGCCCTCGCCGCCGCCCACCCGCGCTCCCCGCTGGCCTGGGCACTGCTCGCCGACAGCGTCTGGGGCATCGACGCGGCCCTCCCCTCCTACGCCTACGCCCGCGTCGGCTACCACCGCGGTCTGGACCTCCTGCGATCCGCCGGCTGGCGCGGCCAGGGTCCCATCCCGTGGCGCCACGGACCCAACCGCGGTTTCCTCCTCGCCCTCTACGCCCTCCGCCGCGCCGCCGACTCGATCGGCGAGACGGAGGAGGTCGCGCGACTCACCCATTTCCTTCAGCAGGCCGATCCCGCCGCCATCGACGAGATCGAGCGCTATCACGAGGACGCGCTTCCCCCCACTGCCGCCATCGTCATCCTCGGCAACGACTAGGCGGCGCCGGGGACGCGGTCCCGGGGGCGTCGGGCTCGGAGGCCGGCCCGGAGGGCTTGAGGCGGAGTCGCGATCCCGTCCACCCGCAGTCCTGCGCATCGTCTCCTGTCGGCGTGCCACCCGCCGGCGAGGATCCGGCGGAAGCCCGACCGCTCAGGTCCTCCTCGTCCCTTCCCCTGGGTAGTGTTCGCTCCTGTGACGCTCTTCTCGGACCTCCCCGTCCTTCCCGTCCTCAGGCGCGCACGCGAGCGCGATCGCCTCGCGTCCGCGGAGGCGGGCTGCTGGGCGTGACACGGTCGGCCGGGGAGGCTCCGGTGAGCCGGTGGCGCCTGCGGGTCGCCGGGACCACGGCGGTCCTCGCCTTTCTGCTCCTGCTCGTCTGCGCCGATCCCTTCGGATCGGACTCCTCGCGGCAGTTCGTCCGGATCGCCCGCTCCCATGATCCGACTGGTCTCGTCCACGCCCTGGGTGGAGAAGGGATCGCAGTCTGCGCTCTCGCCTCACCGGCTGCAGCGGCGGCAGCCGCGCTGGTGGCGGCGAGCAGCCGTCGACCCTTCGTCCCCGCACTCGGAGTGCTCGCGCTGCTCGAGGGGGCGTCGACCGTCGAGATGATCGTCACTCCGCCGTCGGTCGGTGGCGTGCTGTACGGCCTCCTCTCGGTTCTCGCGGGCACGGCGGTCGGGGCGCTGGTCGGCACGATCCTCCGACGAGTCGTCCCGAATCGATCCGCCGCACGCTCACTGCGGATCCTCTGGCGCACGTGGCTCGCCGTCCTCCTCGCCGTCGCACTGCTCGCCGCGGTGGCGGTGCCCCTCTTCGTCCGCCCCGTTCTCGATCCCGTGGGGGGAGCCGATGCGCTCGTGGTGCTGGGTCCTGCTACTGATCGCAGGGTCGGCCGTGCGCTCGCTCTGCTCGAGGAGCACCGGGATGTCACCCTCGTGCTCTCGACTCCGCGCCTGGAGAACGGTTCGTTCGCCCGAGCCGAATGCGATGCCGGCGAGGAGGTCAGAGTCGTCTGCTTCACTCCCTCCCCGTTCACTACGGGCGGTGAGATCTCCGAGCTGAACACGCTCTCCTCGGAGTACGACTGGACCTCGGTGGCACTGATGACCTCCACTCCGCATGTGACCCGGGTCCGCACGATCGCGTCTCGCTGCCTGCGCACACCGTTCTCGGTCGGCTCGGTCGACGAGCCGCGGCGGGTGAGCGAGTGGACTCTGGCGGTGGTCTACCAGGTGCTGGCGTTCGGCAAGCTGCTGATCCTGCAATCCTGTGAGAGCGGCCGCTCGTGAAGAAGGATCCGCCCCTTGGGCCCCCCTTCTAGGGGCGGAACCATGGATCCGCGTCGTCGTTCCAGGAAAACGACAGAGTCTCCTCTGCTTCCCTCCGCGGTCGGGGGGTGCGGCCGTCGACAGCCGATGGCGGGATGATCCGAGCATGAGGAGATGACGACGACTCTCGAAACAGGACCCGGATCCCGCCGCACGTTCCTCCGCTACGGAGGGGCCGCGGCCGCGGCCGTCGTCGTCGCCGCACCCGCCGCGGAAGCCGCGGACGAGACTATACCTGCGACCCGCGTCAACGGAATCCACAACTACCTCGAATTCGCCGGGACCACTGACGAGGACAAGCTCCGCGCCGCGATCGACTATTTCGTCGCCGCTCGCCAAGAGGTCACGTTGACGATCTCGAAGAGCTTCAAGATCACGCGCACCCTCGTGATCGACTCCTCGTACATCTCGCTCGAGTTCACCTGCGGTCCGCTGAATGCGACCGCCATCACCAGCGGTCCTGCTCTCACGGTGATCGGCAGTGCCACGTCCGGCTACCCCAACAACAGGGCGGCGATCACCGGACTCCGTCTGCTGGGGCCGGGAGCGTCCGCGACGGCCAGCACCGGAATCCTGTTCAACACCGACAGCACGACTGCCGCCACCACGCGCGGGCTCGGACTCTGGGGCCTGGAGATCTCGGGCTTCGGGACCGGCGTGTCCTTCGAGAACGATGCGTTCCTGATCAGCTTCTACAACTTCCACATCTTCCGCTGCAGGACGGCCGTTTCCATGCCCGCAGGCAGAGTCAACTACGGCGAGAACATCAAGTTCATCGGCGGTGGTATCGGCACCAGCACCCTCGGCGTCTACAACGCCAACCCGAACGGCGAGCTGCACTTCGTCTCGACGTCGATCGACTTCTGCGTGCAGGCCGTGAAGGTCGACGCGGGTCGGGTGATCCTGCACCAGCCGCATATCGAGATCAACGAGAGCGGCGCGAACTCCACGCTCTCGCAGTTCGTCACCGGGTCGAGTACAGCTGCGCAGATCTCGATCTCAGGCGGACACCTCTTCTTCCATCAGGTCCCGGTGGCCAACTACCTCTTCGAGACCACTGCAGGAGGGTGGGGCGGCGGAATCCAGGTCCATCAACTGTCGATGTTCAATACGCAGATGAAATCGGGATATCTCGCCGGTGGCACTGCGAAGGTCCGCATCAGCCAGCACGTCACCTCGGACGGGAACGGCAGCGGTTCGGGGCAGGGGTCGATTCTGCATTCGAAGGCGGCGAACAAGCTCGTCGACGGGAACTTCTCTCTCGCAGCGCCCGTCGACGCGTTCCTCAACGGCGCCGACGCGACGAGCCGCACCACCAGCCCGTCCATGACGCTGACCACCAGCGGCAACCAGCTGCTGATGACCCGAGTGGCCGGCGGTCCCGGTCCGGCGGTCTCCATCGACGTCCCCGTCACAGCGGGGCTGCTGTACGGCGTCGACTTCACCATCGCGGGATCCACGTCGACGGGCACGATGTACGTGTCCGAATCCTTCGTCGCCGTGACCGGCGTGTCCTCGTCGGGGATCCCGATCGTCGCTCGGAGCAGCGCTCGCCCGGTGTCGAATCTCGACCTCGCCGGCGCGAACGCGCAGGCTCCCTTCCGCAAGACCTATCAGCAGACGACCTGGAACCGGGTCGCTCCTGCGTGGGCGACGCACTTCCGGCTGCGGTTCACCTTCGGATCGGTGACAGCAGGAGTGACTCGCTTCTCGGAGATCGTCATCACCGAACTCTGACGGGGGCGGCGGGTGACGGACCTCGAGAAACCCGACTGGTAGCGTCAGACCATCCCTCGCCGGCCGAGGTCGTCCGCTCCGTCGCCGAAGCGGGCGTGTCGCGGTCCGATCACAGGCCGTGGTGCCCTCTCCCAGGTCGTCTCGTGGTGCCCGGGGCGGTCCGCCGAAGAGACGAACGAAGGAGAAGCACGCGAATGATCCGGGCGCTCTTCTCCGTGAAGGACTTCTCCGGCTCGAGCAACCCCTACATCGGGCTGCTCGTCGGTTCGTTCCCGGCGTCGGTGGAACCGGTCGCGTTCACCTGGCGACGTGCCCTTCTCGGGCGCTACGACGTCTTCCACGTGCACTGGCCGGAGTACCTCTTCCGTGCCCCGCGCGGCCCGCGCCGCTGGCTGAAGTCCGCCCTCGCCTTCGGGCTCATCGCCCGGCTGCTCGCGTCGGGGACGCCGGTCGTCGTGACGATGCACAACCTCCGACCGCACGAATCGGGCAGTGCCGTCGAGACTCTCCTCGCGCGCTGGCTGGACCGGCTCACGGACGTCCGCATCTATCTGAACGAGTCCGACGAGAACGACCTGGACCGGGGAGTCGTCGTCCTGCACGGCGCCTATCCGGAGGCGGCCTCTGTCCCGGGCCCCCGTGAAGCGGGTCGGCGCATCCTGTTCTTCGGGCAGATCCGGCCCTACAAGGGACTCGAGGAGCTGATCGCGGCCTTCAGCGCACTCACCGACGGCGAACTCGTCATCGCCGGCGCGGCCGCTGTCCCCGAGTACGCCGACGAGGTGCGCAGAGCGGTCGGAGCCGACGGTCGCGTCCACCTGCGGCTCGGCCACATCGACGACGCCGAGCTGGACGAGCTCCTGGCAGGCGCGGACCTCGTCACCCTGCCGTACAAGTACCTCTACAACTCCGGAGCCGCGCTGCTCGCCCTCGGCGCGCGGAAGACGATCCTGGTCCCGGCGACCGGATCGACGCGGGCCCTCGCCGCGGAGGTCGGGAGCGGCTGGGTGGAGCTGTTCGACGGCCTCGTGTCGCCGGCGGCGTTGGAGGCGGGCCTCGAGCGAGCGCGCCGGCACGGAGAGAGGGAGCGACCCGACCTGTCCAAGCGCGAGCGTTCCCTCGTGGGAGCGCTGCACGGCGCCGTGTACGAGGCGCTCGTCGCTGCAGGCCGAGGTCGAGGACGAGGCGGGAAGGGGAGGAGAGCGGCGACGCTCGCTCGCCTCCGCGCAGACCCCCGCTTCCTCCGGCATTCCGAGCTGAATCGATGAACGAGCCGCAGGGAGTCGAATGAGGCGTTCAGCGCCGAGCCGCGGTTCACGTACCAGGACTACTTCGAGGGGACAGGACGGACCGGGTCGGAGTACACCCTCTTCGATGATCTCGACTCCGCCGTGGCTCACGCGACGCGGATCCGGCTGCACTCCTAGACGCCCGCTGGCTGCGTGGGATCCGGCGCCCCTGCTGGACGCCTTCCCGATCGACCGCTGGCGGCGCTGAGGACGGGCCGTCAGCGCCGCACTCGGCGCGGTGCCGCCAGCACCGCGTCGAGCAGCTGTGCGAGGTCGGCGGCGCGACGGTGCCAGCCGTACTGCTCCGCGTAGACCGAGCCCTCCCGGTTGGGTCCCGACGCCGCAGCCTCCAGCGCGGACCGCAGCCCGTTCTCTGCGCCCGCAGGGTCGTCGTAGAGCCAGACGCCGGGGGCGGAGCGGGCTCGCAGTGCAGGGGAGGCGGACGAGACGATCCTGAGGCCGGCGGCGAGGTACTCGAAGTACTTCATCGGGCTGCGACCCGCGTTGCCCGGGTCGTCCGAGAGCGGGAGCAGCCCGACGCGGGCGCTCTTCAGCAGCGCGGGCGCCCGGGAGTAGGGCACGGCGCCGAGCAGCTCCACGTTCGCGGGCAGCGTCTCCACGTTCTTCGGGAGCGGACCGGCGAGTCGGAAGGGGACGTCAGGGAACGCCGAGGCGAGCATCCGGACTCCTCCCCAGTCGAAGCGGCGGTCGAGCGCCCCGAGGTAGACGACTCCCGCACGCTCGGCACCGAGACCGTGGAACCGCTCGTACTCGACTCCGTTCTCGAGGACCAGCGTGCGCTCCGGCGCGGCCACTCCCTCGGAGACCGCGCGCAGCACCGGCTCCGACGTGGCGACGAGAGCGTCCGCCCGCTCGAGGAGCTCGATCTCCGCCGCCCGCATCCCCGGTTCGAAATGAGCGTCCGTGGGCCGGTAGACGACACGCTTCGGCTGCAGGAGCTCGAGGAGCGGCACGCCCATCAGGGGCTGGTCGACGATGAGGACATCAGGACGCATCGCCCCACTGGGCGCCCGCCAGGGCCGCAGCGGCACCCGCAGAGACTGCGTCCGCATCCGCGCCGGGAGCGATCCCAGTGGGGCGACGGTGAGCGGTTCGGCGTGCACGACGCCCGCCGCGTCCGTGCGTGGACCTCGCAGCGCAAGACCGAAGCGGGCCCGCACGGTGGCGTCCCGCAGGCGCCCCGCGTGCAGGAGCGAGGACGGCGTCGAGACGTGCGTCACCGTGTTCCCGAGGCGCGAGAGCTCGCGAGCCAGGTGGTGGCTCCCCACTCGGAAGACCCCGACCTCGGCGGTGTGGCTCGCGAAGACGATCTTCACGGGCGCCCGACCGGTCCGGAGGCGTCGACGAGGAGGTCGACGAGTCGTCCTCGCTGCATCCGCAGCGCCGACACGGAGTCTCCGACGCGCCTCCAGTAGTCGGACGGGTCCTCCCGCAGCTCAGCGATCTGGTCGCGGATGAGCGAGAGATCGGCGTCGAAGGCGTTGTGCACGAACCGGTCGATCCCGAGGTCGTCGTAGGCACCCCAGCCCTTCCGCTCGTAGCTCAGATGGACACTCGGAACGCCGCTGCGGATGGTCTGGATGCTGCCGTGCAGCCGGACCGAGACCACGACCGCCGGCCGATCCGCGACTCCGCTGCCGACCGCGTCGCGGAGCAGGCGGAATGGCCCTTCGTGGCCGAGCCGCTCGTAGAACTGCGGATCGTTGTTGCCGCGAGCGGTGGCTTGAGCGAGCAGCTCCGACTCCGGATCGCGCGCGAGGGCGTCGATCCGCGACTCGTAGGCGGCACGTCGCGACCGGCTCGAGGACAGCGCGCGGGCGACGATCCCGACGGGCCCGGGAGCTCCGGCCCGCACGACGGTCCTCGGATCGAACTCGTCGGGGAGGCCCAGAAGGGCCATGTCGGGAGCGCGGTGCACGTTCGCGAGGCCGGACAGCTCCTCGACGGAGCGGTCGTCCCGGGCGAAGACCCCGACGGCGCGGGCCAGTCGCGCCGCGATCACACGGCGGGTCCCGAGATTGAGCGGCCCGATGCTCTGCGGAAGGTAGACGAACGGAACGCGGTCGCCGCGCCGGGGCATCTGGACGAAGTTGGTGCACATCATCTTGACGACTTCGACGGGATTCTTGGTGCGGAGGTAGCCGCCCCCGACGCCGACGACGAGGTCGGACCCGGCGATCGCCCGCGCGTAGCCGGCGCTCCGGCGGCCGGAGAGCAGCGCGACCCCGCCGCGTCGCAGCGTCTCGAGGCTGCCGATGCTGCCGGCACGGCCGGTGAGGGGGTGCAGGACACGCTCGTAGAGCTCGTCGTCGAAGCTCGCGGGGTCGAGGGCGACGAGCGTGATCTCCGCCGTCGGCAGGGCCGACAGGACCAGCTCCCGCGCCTCCTCGACCAGCAGGCCGTCGCCGGAGTTGGTGGTGCTGTACGCGTGGACGATCGTGACCCTCATCGTGCGGCCTCCTCGAAGACGCGAGCATGCGCTGCGATGGAGTCCGACCACTGGAATCGTCGAGCGTTGATCAGACCCCGGCTCCGCAGGTCGTTGCGGAGGGACGGATCGGCGACGATCTCGCGCATGTGATCGGCGATCGCCGTCGCGCCGATGTCGGTGAGCGTCAGCGCCGCGCCGCCCGCCACCTCGGCGAGCGACCCGCGATCGCTGCAGATGACGGGAACGCCGCACGCCATGGCCTCGACGACCGGGAAGCCGAAGCCCTCGTAGGTGGAGGGGAAGCAGAAGGCGAGCGCTCCCCGGAGCAGCGGGACGAGCGCCTCATCCGGTACGCGGCCGAGGTAGCGCACGCCGCGGGTTCCGCGGACCGCCTCGAGGATCGCGTCGCTCTCCCACGCCGGAGCGCCGGACACCAGGAGCGGCACCCCCGTCTCGTCGAAGACCTTCGAGGCGGCTCGGCACAGCTCGATGATGTTCTTGCGGGGGTCGAGGTTGCCCGCGTAGAGGAAGTACGGGCCGTCGATCCCCAGCTCGTCGAGCGCGACGGAGTCCTGGTCGGTGGAGCGGGTGTTGAACGTGTCGTGGTCGATCCCGTGCGGGATGGTGACGATCTTCCCGGCGGCGTCGGGTGCGACAGTCGCGATGTCCCGGGCGGAGGAATCGGAGACCGTGATGATCGTGGTCGAGAGTGCTGCGAGACGCGCGACGCGCAGGCGCCACAACCGGTCGGAGCTCCGGCTGCGCACATCGTCCACGTGGAGTGTCGCCAGCCCGTGGATCGTGCCGACGATCGGGAGGCGGCTCGGAACCAGCGGCCCCGTGTCCGCGGGGAAGTGGAGGACGTCGATCCCGGAGGGGCGGAGCCTCGGCAGCACGAGTCCCTCATAGGCGCCGTAGACGGCGCTGCGGGCTCGGCCCCCCTCGATCGGAGGTCGGGACAGCACGTGCTGCACGCCGTGTCCGGCGAGCCCGCTGTAGACGGTGCGGGCGTATCGGGTGTTGCCGCCGACCTGTCTGTCGAGGACACGGGCGGAGACGAGCACTGTCGTCATGGCTTCCTCCTCCGAGGGGCGGTCGGCAGCAGGCCGAGGTAGAGCCGCTCGAGCATCTGCGACTGGTGCTGCACGGTGTTCAGGGCGAGGGCGTGCTCGGCGGCGGCGACGAGACGGGAACGGGCCGCCGGGTCCTCCAGATCGCCCCAGTACGACGCCACATCGTGGGGGGAGTGCGCGACCAGGGGCAGGCCGAGGCGATCGAAGGCGGGGATGTCCCGCACGACGAGGGCCAGCCCCATGCCGTGCGCCTCCAGAACGGCCATCGGCATCCCCTCCCACTGCGCGCTGTGCAGGTACACGTCGGCATCGCCCAGTCGGCGGAGCGCCTCGTCGCGGCTGAGCCAGCCGGTGACGTGGACGCCGGCCTGGTCGAGGGCGGTGCGGTGACGCCCCTCGCCTCCGCCGATCCACGTCGCGTCGACGGAATGGCCGGCGGCGCGCACGGCCTCCACGGCCTCGGCGAAGAATCGGGGATCCTTGTGCGTCGAGAGCCGACCGGCGCCGACGAGGCGGAGAGGCCTCGGCCCGCCGGGGCGAGTGGCGGGCGGGAGCGAGGCGGGCACCGAGTTGGGGACGTGCACGACCTCCGCCCGGCTGAACGGCCACCGGCTCAGACGGGCCTCGCGAGCTGAGCAGGCGGCGAACACGGTGGTGTTGAAGGCGAGGACGCCCTCGAAGACCCGGAACGCCGCCCGGGCGGGCAGCGGGAGGTCTCGGCGCTCGAAGCCGTAGCAGTGCGGCGTGTAGACGATCGGACGTCGCCGGCCCGCCCGGACCGCGAGGCGCGCGTACGCTCCGCCGAAGCTGGAGTGCGCGTGCACGACAGCGCCCGGCATTCCGGCCAGAACCGTTCGCAGAGCGCGGACTCGGGCGACGTGCCCTGTCGGCAGCGCCGTCACGCCTGCGAACGACGCGAAGGCGCTCTCCGGTACCGGAGAGTCCTCCCGCGGTGAATACACGAGCCTGTGCTGGAAGGCGGGCGTGGCCGCTACGTAGTCGCTGATCGCCGACGCGGTACCTGCGCCGAAGCTCTCCGTCACGTGCACGATCGTGCGCTCGCCTTCGCGCCAGTCCTCAGCGAGTGTGGATCCGCTTGTCAACCGTTCGCGCCCTTCCGGCTTGGCCGAGCCGTGGAAGGCTCCGGTCCCTGTCGATGTCCATCGGACAGGATCCCTCACCGACCACGCGGTCCGTCGGCATGACTCCGTGAGCGATCCTATGTGCTCCCGGCCGACGGTATGAGGTCGAAAGGGGACCACCTCCGGGGGACCGGGACCGTGGTTAGTCTGTAGTCCTACAGAGCTGAACGGAGCTGCTGCAGGAGACGATCGATGATCGATCACGTCGGAGATGAGGCGCGCGATGGCTCGAGGGGGCGCTGCGACCGCGACGACGCGAGAGGGCGCGGCGCGTCTGGATGTCGTCCAGCGGCTTCTGTTCCTCGCCATCGTCTTCATGCCGTTCCAGCAGGCGCTCACCATTCAGGTCGGCTCTCCGCTGAAGATCACCGAGATCGCCGTCATCCTGGCCATCGGCTTCTCCGTGATCACCGTCCAGAAGGACCGGTACACGCCGGTGGGACGGGAGATCGTGCTGGGGCTCGGTGCGCTGGTCGTTCTGGCGACGATCTGGGCATTCCTGTTCAAGCAACCCGAGGTTCCAGCCGCCTACGGCTATGACCTGGGCTTCACCAACGACATGATCCTCTACTGCGGATACGCTCTGCTGGCCCTCGTGGTCTGGTGGTACGTCGGCCACCGACTGGGATTCCAGGACATGGAGCGGGCTCTCTCGATCGCCGTCCGCCTCGCTTTCGTCTTCTGCGCGATCCAGCTGGCCCTCCACCTCGCCGGGGTCCCGCTGCCCGCTCTCCTCAACTCGACGATTCAGATGGGGGCGACCTTCGGCGTCAGCCTGCCGAGGAACGGCCCGTTCCTCGAGGGGAACTACCTCGGTTTCTTCGCCGGGATCGCGCTGTTCGCCTGCCTGCGCCGTCGCGACCGCATCGGAATCGCCGCCGCCGTCGCCTGCCTCGTCTACTCGCAGTCGACGTCGGCACTGATCGCGACCGTCTCTGCGGCGGTCCTCACGGCGACGCTCCGCCCCCAGCGGGGAGTGGGAGTGCAGATCTTCAGCGTCGGCGCGCTGGGCGCGGTGATCGTCCTGCTCGTTCCCGCCCTGCAGCGCTTCGTCCTCGCGCAGCTCTCGAAGCTCGGACTGGGCACAGGCGCCGTCGACGTCGGCACCCGCTCGCTGAACGTCCGATCCCAGTCGTCGAGCACGGGCTTCACCATGGCCGCGGACAATCCGCTGTTCGGAGTCGGACCCGGCCGGTTCGGCGTGTGGAGGACCGACTACTCCCAGGCGGTGGCGGGGCTCACCTCGAACGGCGCCTCTCGCGGTCTCGCGAACAACGTCTACGCCCAGCTCGCTGCCGAGACCGGAGTGATCGCCCTGGCCCTCTTCGCCGTCCTCCTCGTGATGCTGATCGTGCGGGGATATCGGCGCAACGGGACGGCACTGGGTCTGGGGGTCTTCCTCGCCGTCGCTCTGGCCTCCGCCCCCGCGTGGACCGCCTTGACCGTGTGGATCGCGCTGGCGTACGCCGCATCGCTCGCCTCCGAGCCGCTGCCGGCGACGACCTCGATCGCCCGGTCCGGCCTCGACTCGGAGCGACGGGCAGCGGCGGTGTCGCGATCCATGGCGGTGCGTCCGGCGCCGTCCACCGGTCGGCACCGGCAGTTGTCGGATCGACGGTGAGCTCCGCACCCGCGACGACCGAGCTCTCCCTCGATGATGCGGTACACCTCGCACACGCCCTCACCGCGCACCTCTCCTCCACGCACGGGCTCCGCACCCTGTTCATCAAGGGGCCCACCGCCCATGCACAGGGCATCCGCACGAGACGCGTGTCCAGCGATGTCGACGTGCTCGTCCACCCGGCGGACGTCCAGCGCCTCGTCGACCTGCTGGCCGAGCGCGGATGGATCCCCCGGCCCGACCGCCCGGCCCCGCGCGCGTACCCGGTGCACTCCGTGACCCTGTTCCATCCGCAGTGGACCTGCGACATCGACGTGCACGACCGCTACCCCGGATTCTTCGCAGAGCCGGAGGAGGTCCTCGACGTGCTGTGGACGTCGCACCGGACCGTGACGATCGCGCACAGGAGGGTCGCTGTGCCCTCCCCGGTCGCGGGCGCGGTCGTCGTCGCGCTCCACGCGCTGAAGGATCCCCTCCTTGCCCGGAGCACGTCCGAGCTCGAGTCGGTCATCGGGTTCCTCAGGGGCGCGAGCGAATCGGACCGGGAGGCGCTGCTCCTGCTCGTCGAGAGCACCCGCAGCGCCTACCCCCTCCGCCCGGTGCTCCACGCCCTCGGGCTGGACATGCCGGACGACCTGGCCGTGCACGAGCGCCGGTTGTGGGATCTGCGGGTGGCCGGAACGGGGCGGTCCAGCTATCACTGGGCGCTCGCCTTCGTCGAGGCCACAGGGAAGCGGCGCATCGTGCTGATCGTGTCCGCGCTGACGACCGTGATCGGTCTCACACGCCGGGCGCGCCGGAGGGCTGCGGAGACGGGGATGGTCCGCTTCGATCGGCCGTCGTTGTCAGATCTGCGGGCGTTCCTCGGGCTCGTGCGCTCGCTCGCCGCCGATCGTCGACGCCGTCGCCGAGAGAATGCGACCCACTCGTGACCACCGTCGATCCGGGAGCTCTGGATCACGCCGTGTGGGCGCGATCCGATCAGCTGGCCTTCGTCGAGGACGACGCGCAGGCGGTGCTGCTGAACCTGTTGTCGCCGTTTCCCGTGCCCCTCGTGCTGAAGGGCACGGCGCACGCGATCTGGAGAAGGCTCGAGCATCCGTCCACGACCGTCGAGATCCTCGCGGGGCTCGCCGACGAGTTCGGCGTCCCCCGAGAGGTCCTCGAGGAGGACGTGCTCAGTTTCCTCCTGGAGCTGAGCACAGCAGACGTGGTCCACCGGCTGCCCTCGCGCTGAAGGTGAGACATCGTGCAGCAGTGTGCGCCGTGCGGGGGGTGTGAACGGCGGTCGTGACGGCGGCCTTTCCTCCGTACTGTTCGGGAATGGGAGCATCATCGCGGGATCGAGGACGACGGGCGCTTCTGAGCCTGACGGCGGCAGCGGGCGCGGGCGCCGTGACGGCGGTGGCGACGGCCCCCCCGGCGACAGCGGCCAACGCCTTCCCGGACGCACGGCTGGACGGCTTCCGGGACTCGACCGAGTTCCCGGGAGCGACTGCTGAGCAGCGGCTCCGGGCCGCTCTCGACGCGGCTCACGCCCTCGCGACCGAGTCCTTCCTGGTCGTCTCCGAGCCCGTCGTGCTGACAGCACCCTTGACGATCGACCTCTCGCGTGTGTCGATGGAGTTCGCCGGAGGCGATGTCGATGCGACGGCGGTGTCGGGATCGGCGCTCGTCCTCACCGCCTCCGAGGCCTCCGATGATGCGCCGCACACGCGCGTGAGCCTGCGCGGACTGCGCCTCACGGGTCCCGGCCGAGCGGCTCCTGGATCCGTCGGCCTCGAGCTGTCCTCGGCGACAGGCGTCCGAGGCGCAGGACTGTACGGAGTGGAGATCATCGGATTCGAGACGGGTGTCCGGTTCGGTCCCGGCGCCGAGCATCTGCGCCTCTTCCACGTGGCCGTGGAGGAGTGCGGCACGGGCGTCCTGGTCGCCGGCACTGCCCCTGGGTCGAATCTCGCGATGGTCGGCGGTTCTGTGCGCTCGTGCACGACGGGACTGTCCTCCGCGTCGACCAGTGGCGAGCTGCACACGACGTCGCTGGCCATCAGCGGATGCGATCGCGCGGTCGAGGCTTCAGGGGGTGCCGTCACGCTGCACGCTGCGACCGTCCGCCTGACCCCGGCGAGCACGGTCAGCGCGTTCTCCACCGCTGCGACGACGACGGCCAGGATCAGCATCAACGGCGGCACGGTCTCCGCCGCCGCCCCGCTGGCGGCGGCCACAGTCTTCGAGACGGCTCACAGGAGCTGGGGAGGCGGGATCGTCGTGACGAGCACCTCCTTCCGCAACGTCGCTCCGGCATCGGGCTACCTCGTCGGAGGGACCGGACTCGTCCGGTTGGCGGACGTCTCGATCCTGGACGAGCCCTCCGTCGTGCCGACCTCGGTTCTCGTCCACCGCGCCGCGAACCGGCTCGTCGATGGAGCCTTCGATGTGGGCACGGTCGCGGACGCGTACCTGGACACTCCGGACGCCACCTCTCGGAGTGCGAGCCCGTCGGCCACGCTCGCCGTCGCGTCAGGGCGGCTCCTGGTCCGGAAGACAGGCACCGGACAGACGAGTCTCTCGTTCGATGTGCTCAGCAGACCCGGGCGGGTCTACGCCGCCGACCTCGTCATCGGACAGGCCGCTGCGAACGGGTCGATGATCGTCTCGGAGTCCTTCGTCACCGTCTCCGGTCGTGACGCCCGCGGCATCCCTGTCACCGTCCGCTCGGAGCCCGTCTCCTCGACGACGCAGTCGATGGCGGCGATGGCCGCGGCACTCCCGTTCCGGGTAAGACCCGCGACCGGCGTGGATCGCCAGGCGCCGTCCTGGGCGTCGCATTTCCGCGTGACCGTCGGCCTGAACGACCCCGCCGCGGGAACGGTCGGCATCGACGACGCGGTCGTCACCGAGATGTGAGGACCGGCCGCTCGCGCGGTGGCCCGATGCGTCAGTGGGCGCCGCCTCCGGGGGCGACGACGGCCTGCACGGTTCTCGCGAGCAGCGCGAGGTCCCCGGTGAACGACCAGTTCTCCACGTAGTAGAGATCCAGTCGGATGGCGTCCTCCCAGGAGAGCGTCGACCGCCCGCTGACCTGCCAGAGCCCGGTCATGCCCGGCTTGACGTTGAGGCGCCGGCGCGCGGCCTCGTCGTAGAGCTCGACTTCTCCCGCCACCTGCGGCCGCGGCCCGACGAGCGACATGTCGCCTCTCAGCACGTTGAAGAGCTGAGGGACCTCGTCGATCGAGTACTTGCGCATGAAGCGTCCGATCGGTGTGATGCGAGGGTCGTCGGTGATCTTGAACAGTGGTGTTCCGGACGTTCCCTGAGCGGCGAGCAGCTCGGCGAGCTGATCATGAGCGTTCACCACCATCGAGCGGAACTTGATCATGCCGAAGGGCTTGCCGTTGATGCCGATCCGCGTCTGGCGATAGAACAGGGGCCCCGAGCTCGTCAGCTTGACGGCCAGTGCGACCGAGGCGATGAGAGGCATCAGCACGGCGATGAGGCTCAGCGATCCGACGATGTCGAGGGCACGCTTGCGGGCCTGCTTGCTGCCCTCGAATCGAGGTGTCTCGATGTGCACGAGAGGAAGGCCCGCCACCGGGCGCATGTGGATCCTCGGTCCGCTGATGTCGGTGAGGCTCGGCGCCATGACCAGGTGCTGGCGCCTCGGCTCGAGACTCCAGCTCAACTGTCGGATCTGCTCGGGCGGCAGGTGGTCGCTGCTCGTGATGATGACGGTATCGGCGCCGGTCCGGTTCAGGATGCCCGGCACCGCATCCACCGTGATGTTCTCGAAGACAGGCACCCCCCACCCGCTCACCCGATCGCTGGCCAGATCCTCGGGGATGCACACGCCGACAACGAGATACCCGGCCCCGGTGGCGCGGACGAGCTCGCGGTAGATGTGCTCGACGCTCCGTGACGAGCCGACGAGGATGACGGAGGAGGAGTACCGGCCCGCGCTCCGCTGCTGCCGCAGCCACACCCTCCAGGCTCCGCGTCCGAGCCAGAGCAGGACGAGGCCGAGCGGGAGCGCGGTGATGATGTACCCGCGGGCGAAGCCGATCTGGCCGAGGTAGGCGACGCACGTGATCACGGCGAACAGCAGGAGCGTCGCATCGAGGATGCGCTTGTACTCCGTCACCTCTCCGCCGAGGACACGGTCTTCGCGTGTGGCGTAGAACTTCAACAGGGCGGCCCACAGCACCACGATCACCGAGGAGACGATCCAGTAGTTCGCGAGCAGGCCCGCGATCTCCGGCTGATGGCCGGCCACGAACAATTCTCGGCTCTCCACTCCGAACCAGAAGAACTGACTGCTGAAGACCGAGAACACGATGACGAGGACATCGGTGATGACGAGTTTTCTGGCCACTGCTCGGGACCAGGAGCTCCGGCCCTTCTCGGAGGAAGAGCTCTTCGTGGAAGTGGGTGTTTGCAGTTTCACCGTGTGAGCCCTGTCTGCGACTGACCGCTGTTCTCTCGCATAAGCGACCTGCCCTCAGCGTAGTGGTCGGGCGTCGTGCTCCTCCGTCCTGAGCGAAGCTCCGCGCAAAGGCCCCTCCTAGGGGATGCTCTCGGCTATTCCGACTATTCCCCGACGATGAGGACGCGCTCGGACCTCCGTTGTGCGCCGTCGACGATCGCTCGGACGTCGGCGGCGGAGACGTCCCGAGCACGGGGAGTCGAGGTTGTTCGGCGGGTCGGATCCGTCGGGCGGCTCAGGTCGCTCGGCTCGCGCGGTCGGCGCTCGTGCGTCCGGTGCTGATGCGGTGTCGCGGCGTCCCGCCGCTGTCGATGGGGCGTGACGCGCAACGGCAGGAGAAGACTCGGGAGAGGCGCCGCGAGAGCTCGCGAGGGGAGACCGGCGGACGATCGTCGGGCACCGACGGAGGGCACGTCGTCGCCGGCAGGGACGAGCAGGACGCTTCCGCTGCCGGAAACGACGACGGCACACTCGTGCTCATCGAGACGGACAGGTGCTGCGCCGGAGTTCTCCTGGGCGTGGAGCCGAGATCGGCGCATGCGTCTGCGGTCATCGGCTCCGGCCACGGCCGCGGCCAGGCGCCCGTGGTCGGGCGCTCCGGGGGCGAGCGCCTCGCGGGCGGACGATCCTGCCTCGACGGGGAGCTGCTCGGAGCCGATGACGAGCCGTGTCGCGGCTTCCCGGGGCGCTTCCGCTCTCCGTTCGGGACGTCGCGGATCGCTCGGGTCGTGTCGGGTCCGGGCCGGTGAGCGCGACCGGGGATCGAGGCCCTGTCCCCGTCCGCCCGAGCCGGTCGTCCTGTGAGCGAGGCATCCGCTCGCACGAGCGGGTCCGGTGACGTCCTCCCTCGGTGATCGAGGGGAGGACGTCACCGGACCCGCGAGTCCTGCTCGGGGGGCGCGCCGTCGTCAGGGCGCCCCCTGGTGATCAGCTCAGCCGCAGAGTGCCGCGCCTGCCACGTAGAACGCGCGGATGCCGATGTTCGGCGTCGAGGCCGACGCCACGCTGGTGACGTTCGTGATCGTGACGACGGGGCTGCCGGTGCTGTTGCTGTCCCACGTCCCGGGGTTGCTCAACGGGGTGCGGTAGTACTGATTGTTGTCACCGATCACGTTGATCCAGTTGCCGCCGATCTCGACTCCGAGGTCCTTCGCCGTGCGTCCGGCCGGAAGTGCGGTGAGCTGGGTCCCGTCCTGGTCGAACACGGCGGCCGTCGTCGCGAAGATGCGACGCGTCGCGCCGAAGACCTGGGTGTCGGCGGCGACCTGACGCAGCCCGGTGACTGTGGCGAGGACCTGCGTCCACGGCGACCAAGACGCTCCGGCCTCGATGGTCTTCGTCGCCTCCCATGCCGTCCCGTCGGTCGCGACGAGCGACACCCGCCACAGGCTGTCGTCGCTGAACGACACGGCGATGTCGAGGACAGTGCGGCCTCCGGGCGCGGCCGCGAGCGCGACGCCGTCCCAGTCGTACACCGTGCTGCCGCTGGCCGAGAACAGGCGGGCTCCGCGGTCGCCCCCGGCGATGATCAGACCGTCATCCGCCGCGATGCTGGTCATGCCGATGCGGATGGGGGTCGTCGTGTCCCACTCGTAGAAGCCGCCGGAGGGCGCGGTGTGCGAGTAGACGTCGCCGTTCTGGGAGACGACGTAGCTCAGGTAGGTCGCAGACACAGCCGTGTCACCGACGCCGGTCCACGCGACTGCGAAATCGACCACAGTGGTGACCGCTTCCGGCATCTCGGACTCGACATTGTTGCGACGTCCGCGGAAGGTCGAGGTGCGGGTGCCGCTGGTGCCGTTCACGATCGCTGCGGTGGTCGCATCGGCCACGGGAACGGTCGGCTGGGCCGGATTCACCACGCCTGCTGTCGTGGCCGTGATGGTGCCCGTCTGGCTGACTCCGGCGGTGGCGAAACGCAGACCGTTGAAGCCCTCCAGGAGGAGGCTTCCGCCGGCACCCGTGAACAGCGTGCGAGGTGCGGCCGTGCCGTCGTACCAGCGCAGCGCGGTCGGCAGAGTCACCGTCACCGCGATGCCTGCGGCGGCCGGAACTCCGGAATCGCTCACCTGGAGGTAGGCGTTGAACGGGTTGCAGCTGCTCGTCGTGTAGGAAGTAGTGGCATCGCCACCCTCCTGGTCGACGAAAGCGACCGTGCGCACGGTCACCGGGGCCGATGCGGCGGCGAGCGGCGCACCGATCGCCGCGACGACGACGGGAGTGGTCCATGCGGCCGCCTGCAGGACGGTCCGGCGGCCGGGAACCGCATTGCGAGCCGGAACGGGCGAATCAGAAGGGGACGTGTTCGACATAATATGCCTCTCTGGTTGGACGAATGGCCTGCGGATCTTCAACGAACGACCTGAGCCGTAGACGGCAGACGTTCCCTCGGAAGATCCACTGCTCATGTCGCAGCGTCCCGAGAGTTTTTCCGCGACGATTGATTTCGCGAGAGGGCTGTCCTTCCCGCGGCAGGCCTGAGACTACTGCACACCAAGTAATTCCACGCAACGGGGTTCGACGATCTCGAGACAGATGAGAGAGGCTCCGAAACGGCGGCGGAACGACTATCCGCCTCACTCCGAGGTCGCCCTGTTCTGCCGCGAGAGAGATGATCGATCGACAGGTGAGGCGCAGAGCCGTCTCCCGCTTGTGTTCCTTCTCTCTCCTGGCGGATCGATCGGGCCGTGAGTCCGGCCGGATGAGGCGCTCCGGTGTCGGCTGCCCGGATGCGTCTCCCCGCCCGAGGAACCCCTACAAGGCCGATCGGAGGACGGCCTCTGCGGCCTTCGTGATTCCGTCACCAGGCGCGCACGGGCAGGACCGCCTCCCGAGGGCGTCCTCCTCGTTCAGGTGCAGCGTCTCCGTCGGCTGCACGGCCTCGTCGTGATCCGACTGATCGGCCTCACCTCGGCCGGGCGCGGGCTCGTTCGCGGATCCCCGGCGGCGAGAGGAGGATCGCCGGCGCATCCGCAGTCGCTCATCGACCCATCAGGACGTCCGCTCCGTTCCGGCTCCTCCGACGCTGCCGTCGCGTCGTCCGACCTCGGCGCCGGAGCGGCGGCGACGGGCGCCGCTCCGATGGGACTCGGGTCGGGTCCGGTGAGCGGGCGCGTTCCGCCTCCGGCGCAGTCGGGTGCGGGAGGATGATCGGATGGACGACACGGCGGTACGGCGGCTCCTCGAGGGGCTCGCGGGGGCGGAGGCGAGCTTCCCGTTCGGCCCGGGCACGCGGGTGTGGAAGGTCGCCGGGAAGGTCTTCGCGCTCGAGTCGGAGCGCTTCGAGCGCCCCGTCGTCAGCGTCAAGGCGCTGCCCGAGAACGTGGTGCACCTCGTCGCGGGGGTCGAGGGCATCGAGCCCGGGTACCACCTGAACAAGAAGCACTGGGTGACCGTCGATGCGGGCGGGGCGGTGGAGTCCGGGCTGGTGCTGGAGCTGATCGAGGAGTCCCACGCGATCGTCGTCGCCGGACTGCCCAAGCGGCTCCGGCTCGCCCTCGGCGGCACCGCCGCCGGCTCGCTGAACGAGGACCGCTGAACGACGCCCGCCCGGCGCCGCCCTGCCGCAGCGCCCCCGCCGCGGCAGAGGCTCGCGGGGCGCGGCCTACAGGCCGTAAGAGCGGAGGTACGCGGCGGTGTCGTGCCAGCCCTCGACGGCGAAGCACTCGACGCCCATCGCCTTGACGGGGTAGTCGTTGCCGTCCGGGTCGAGGCGGTCGCCGACGAAGATCATGTCATCGAGGGGGATGCCCGTGAGCTCGGTGAGCTTGTTCATCCCGTACGCCTTGTCGATGCCCTTCCGGGTGATGTCGACCGACGTCGAGCCGCCGGAGCGGACCTCGAGGTCGGGGAGCACGGCCTGCACGGCCTCACGGAGGGTGTTCTTCTTCTCGCCGTCCGGGTCCCAGGCCTGCTTGACCTCGACGGGCGCGGACTGGCCGAGGGCCGAGAAGGTGATCTGCGAGTCGCGGTCCTCGAGGATCGGGCCCCAGGTCTCGGACTCCCAGTAGCCGAGCTCCTTCGCCTTCTCCTCGACGGCGGCGAGCGCGCGCGACTTCTCGTCCTCGGTGAGGTTCTCGGCGTAGATCTGCGCCCAGTCGCCGTTCTCGTACCGGTAGTACTGCGTGCCGCAGGTGGGCATGAGGTGCAGCTTCGCGAGCACCTCGGGGTCGGCGCCCTCGAGGCGGTCGAGCACCTGCATCCGGAACTGGCCGATCTGGCCGCCCGAGATGATGCACACCTCGGTGGCCTGGAGCAGCTTCACGAAGAGGTCGGCCATCGCCGGGTCGACGGGGGACTTCGAGGCGGCGAGGGTGTCGTCGAGGTCGAAGGCCATCAGGCGGGGCAGGGTGCTCATGGAACTCGTTTCACGGTCGGCGGACGGGGCGGTAACGAGGATACGGGGCGCCGCCGGAACGCGCGCGCGGTCGGCGCGAGCGGGCTCCGAGCGCAGACTGGGGGGCATGACCGCCGCCACAGCGCCCGACGGAGGACGCCGCTCCGTTCCGCGCACTCTCGCCCGCATCCTCCTGGGCCTGCTGCTCGTCACGGCCGGCACGGCGCACCTGACGGTCGCGCGTCAGGCCTTCCAGGCGCAGGTCCCGCCGTGGCTGCCGGCCGACCCGGACCTGGTGGTCGTCGCGTCGGGCGTCGTCGAGATCGCGCTCGGGCTCGCGCTCGTCGTGCTCGTGCGGTGGCGCGTGATCGTGGGAGTCGTGGTGGCCGCGTTCTTCGTCGCGGTCTTCCCGGGGAACATCTCGCAGCTGCTGACGCGGACGCCGGCGTTCGGCCTCGAGACGGACGCGACGCGCGCGGTGCGGCTCGTCTTCCAGCCCCTGCTGGTGGTCTGGGCGCTCTGGTCGACCGGGGCGTTCTCGGCCTGGCGGGCCCGCCGGTCGCGACGCCGCGGGGACTGAGCCGCCGGTCCGCGGCCCGATCGTCCCGCGATCCTCCGGAACGACGAACGGCGGCCGGCGGGAGACCCCGCCGACCGCCGCCCGTGCCCCGCTCGGCTAGGCCGCGAGGCGGCGTCGCGCGACGACCAGCGCGAGACCCGACAGCAGCAGCACGAGGGCTCCGCCGATCAGGCCGGCCGCGTCGGCGCCGGTGTTCGCGAGCGAGCCCGGGCCGGAGCCTCCCGCGACGGGGGCCGCCGTAGTGGTGGGGTGCGGCGACGGAGCGGTGGTGGGCTGCTCCGTCGGGGTGCCGGGCTCGGTCGGCGCCGGGGTGACCGGGACCTCGGCGGCGGGCTCCGTCGTCAGCGACCAGTTGGGGTCGTAGAAGTCGGCCTGGTCGATCACGCCGCGGGCGGTCGACCAGTCGATGAGGAGCTGGCGGATCTCGAGGCGCTCGTCGTAGACGAGCGGTGCCTGCGCGACGGCCGGGTAGGCGCCTCCGCCGCTCTGGCGGTAGTTGTTGACCGCCATCACGAAGCGCTCGTCGTCGGCGACCGGGGTGCCGTCGGCGTGGGCGAGACCGCGGATCCGCGAGCCGGCGGGCTGGGAGACGTCGATCACGTAGTCCAGGCCCGAGATCGCGTCGTAGTTGTAGTCCGGGATGCCGTCGGGGCGGTCCTCGGTCGTCGCGTTGGTGCCGGTCTCGGGGTCGAACACGGCGCCCTCGGCGGTCTGCACGAAGTAGCGGGCCGAGAACTCGAGGTAGTCGCGCACCTCGGCTCCGGTCAGCTCCACTCCGCGGAGGGTGTTCTCGTAGATGTACAGGCCCGCGATGTCGCGGATGCTGACCTGCCCCTTCGGGAAGACGGCGGTGCGCGAGAACGGCGACGCCTGGGAGATCACCGGCAGGTCCGCCCACTCGGTGCCCTCGAGCGCCGTCTCGACGGTCTCGGCCTGGACGGTGTTGATGAAGTCGATGATCGGGGTGTCCTCGTAGCGCGAGGTCGCGGCCGAGAGCTCCTCGACCGAGACGGCGACGGGGGTGTTCACGTACTCGATCGTGGCGGCGTGCTGCTCGGTGAGGGCGTCGACCAGTGCGGGCGACTCCTCGGCGATGTCCTTCGCGTAGACGGGCTGCGTGACGGGCGCGTTCCCGGCCGACCAGTCGACCTCGAGGCCGCCCGCGGCGTCCGGCACCAGGTTCAGCGTGACCTCGGTGAGGCCCTGCGCCCAGAACTCGGGCTGGGTGACCACCACCTGCTCGCCGGCGACGTTGGTGAACAGCGTCTGCGGCAGGTCCTTGTGGCTGTGGCCGGCGACGACCACGTCGATGCCGGGGACCTGCGTCGCGATGTTGTTGACGACGTCCTCGTTGAGGTCGGCGGCGTCGTACTCGGCGTCCGGCACCGTGCCCTGGCCGGTGTGCGCGAGGACGACGACCACGTCGGCCTGCTCCTGCACGATCGGGACCCACTGCTTCGCGGCGGCGACCATGTCCTGGAACTCGAGGACGCCGTCGACGTACTGCTTGTCCCAGACGCGGACGCCGGGCGTGACGAGGCCGAGGACGCCGACGGTGACCGTCTTCCCGTCGATCTCGCGCTCGATCAGCGTGTAGGGGTCGTGGTACGGCTTGCCGGTGGCGACGTCGACGACGTTCGCGCCCAGCAGCGGGGCGTTCAGGTCGCCCTCGTACGCGCTGAGCATGTCGAGCCCGTAGTTGTACTCGTGGTTGCCGACGACCTGCGCGTCGTAGCCGATGGTGTTGAACGCGGTGGCCATCGGGTGCGTCGTCTCGCCGGAGAGGACGCCTGCGGCACCGTCGCCGAGGCCGTAGTAGTAGGTGAGCGGCGTGCCCTGGATCGCGTCGCCGTTGTCCATGACGAGCACGGACTCCTCGCCCTTCTCGGCGCGGAGGCGGTCGACCTCGGTCGCGACGCGGGTGAGGCCGAGCGCACCGTCGGCCGGGTACGGCGCGTTCGCGAAGTAGTCCCAGTCGTAGACGTGCCCGTGCGTGTCGGTCGTCGACACCAGGGTGAGCTCGACGCCGTCGTCGAGAGGGGCGGCCGAGGCGATCGGAGCTGCGGTGGCGGCTCCGAGTGCGACGACGGCGAGGAGGCTTGCGGCGCGGAGTCTGCGCATCGTGGTCCTGTTCGCGTGATGAGTGGAGTGTGAACGTCCTCGAATCTATGCGCCGCGTGTGAACTGCGCATGACGGGATCGAGAGCATTGCTCGGCGATGGATCCGCGGTGCCGGCCCGGAGCCGAGGGAGTCCGCGGTGCCGCCCCCGCGCGCTGGAGCCGTCCTCCGGCCCCTCCGCTAGAATCGAGCGGCTGGTCGCGCGGAGGCGGCACGACTGCCGCGCCGCACCCGCCCACCCCCGCCCCTCCCGTCGAGAAGGACACGCCATGCCAGCAATCGTCATCACCGGCGCCCAGTGGGGCGACGAGGGCAAGGGACGCGCCACCGACCTCCTCGGCAGCCGCGTCGACTACGTCGTGAAGTTCAACGGGGGCAACAACGCCGGGCACACCGTCGTCGTGGGCGACGAGAAGTACGCCCTGCACCTGCTCCCCTCCGGCATCCTCACCCCGGGCGTCGTCCCGGTCATCGCGAACGGCGTCGTCGTCGACATCGAGGTGCTGTTCCACGAGCTCGAGGCGCTGAGCGCCCGCGGCGTCGACGTGTCGAAGCTGCTCGTCAGCGCCAACGCGCACGTCATCACCAGCTACCACCGCACCCTCGACAAGGTGACGGAGCGCTTCCTCGGCAAGCGCCAGATCGGCACCACCGGCCGCGGCATCGGCCCGGCGTACGCCGACAAGATCAACCGCGTCGGCATCCGCATCCAGGACCTCTTCGACGAGAACATCCTCCGTCAGAAGGTCGAGGGCGCCCTCGACCAGAAGAACCACCTGCTGGTGAAGGTCTACAACCGCCGCGCGATCCTGGTCGAGCAGGTGCTGGAGGACCTGCTGCAGTACACCGAGCGCCTCCGCCCGATGGTCGCCGACACGTCGCTGATCCTCTCGCAGGCGCTCGACGCGGGCAGGACGGTGCTGTTCGAGGCCGGCCAGGCCACGATGCTCGACGTCGACCACGGCACCTACCCGTTCGTCACCTCCTCCAACGCGACCTCGGGAGGAGCGGCCACCGGCTCCGGAGTCGCACCGAACCGCATCGACCGCGTCATCGCGGTCATCAAGGCGTACACGACCCGCGTCGGCGCCGGCCCGTTCCCGACCGAGCTCTTCGACGAGTGGGGCGAGTACCTCCGCCGGCAGGGCTTCGAGTTCGGCACCACGACCGGCCGCCCGCGCCGCTGCGGCTGGTACGACGCCCCGATCGCCCGCTACTCGGCGCGGATCAACGGGGTCACCGACTTCGTCCTCACCAAGCTCGACGTGCTCTCGGGCCTCGAGACCATCCCCGTCTGCGTCGCCTACGACGTCGACGGCGTGCGCCACGACGAGGTCCCGGTCTCGCAGAGCGACTTCCACCACGCGAAGCCGATCTACGAGGAGTTCCCCGGCTGGCAGGAGGACATCTCCGGCTGCCGCGAGTTCTCGGACCTGCCGCAGACCGCGCAGGACTACGTGCGCGCGCTCGAGGCGATGAGCGGCGCCCGGTTCTCGGCGATCGGCGTCGGCCCGGAGCGCGAGCAGGTCGTCGTGCTGCACGACCTGCTCGACTAGAGGCGGCGAGGAGCCGGGCCGGGCAGCCCTCTCGGAGGCGGCCGACGTGGTCACAACGGAGGAAGAACCTCGGTGACCTCGCGGAGTGACGCGGATCCCCGGCCCTCTCGACGAATCCTTCCTGCGGTGTGGACACGACCGCCGCCGAGCGCGCCGGATAATCGGCGCATGCAGATCTACGCCGACCTCCCGGCCGTCCGCGCGCGGCAGATCCTGGCCGACGCCCTCGCTCTCGGCGTGGCCGTCGTGGCGATCGCCGCGGGGATCGCGGTCGGCTCGCTGATCGCCGGCCTGGCCGAGATCGGCCGGCGGCTCGAGAGCGCCGGCAGCGGCTTCGGCTCGACCATGAGCGACGCCGGGACCACCCTCGGCGGCATCCCCCTGCTCGGCGACGCCGTGCGCGCGCCGTTCGACGAGGCGAGCGGGGCCGGCTCCGTGCTCGCCGCCGCCGGACGCGACCAGCAGCAGCTCGCGAGCGCCCTGGCCGTGGTCGCCGGGCTCGCCGTCGGGGGCCTCCCGCTCCTGCTCCTGGCCGTGCTCTGGCTCCGGCCCCGGCTCCGCTTCGCCCGCCGGACCGCCGAGCTGCGCGCCCTCGGCTCGACCGGCGGCGGAACCGAGCTGCTGGCCCTGCGCGCGCTCACCCAGGCGTCCCCCCGCGACATCCTCGCCGCGCACCCGGAGGCCGCCGCAGGCTGGCGGACCGGCGACCCCGCCGTCACCGCCGCGCTGGCGGCCCTCGCCCTCCGCGGGGCGGGGCTCCGGCCCCGCTGACCCCGGAGGACCACCGCGGGTCCGCCGGAGGGATGATGCCGCGAGCCACTGCGGACGACGCCGGCGACAGGGGTGCCTCCGTAGCGTCGAGGACATGCAGAACCAGACCTCCTCCGTCGTGGCGCGCGTCGAGGGCGTGCGCAAGCTCTACGGCAGCACGCCGCCCGTCGTCGCCCTCGACGACGTCACGCTCTCGATCGAGCGGGGCGAGTTCACCGCGGTGATGGGCCCCAGCGGATCCGGCAAGTCGACGCTCATGCACGTCCTCGCCGGCCTCGACACCGCCTCCTCCGGCCGCGTGTTCCTCGGGGACGCCGAGATCACCTCGATGAGCGACGCCGAGCTGACCGTGCTCCGCCGCCGCAGCGTCGGCTTCGTCTTCCAGGCCTTCAACCTCGTCCCCACGCTCGACGTGCGCGGCAACATCCGCCTCCCGTTCGAGCTCGACGGCCGCTCCGTGACCGGCGACGAGGAGCAGTGGATCGCCCGGCTGATCGAGTCCCTCGGGCTCCGCGAGCGCCTCACGCACCGGCCCCACGAGCTCTCGGGCGGGCAGCAGCAGCGCGTGGCGATCGCCCGCGCCCTCGCCACCCGGCCGCAGCTGATCTTCGCCGACGAGCCCACCGGCA
The DNA here is from genome assembly GCF_002930875.1 of Rathayibacter sp. AY1A5. Lineage (NCBI taxonomy): Bacteria > Bacillati > Actinomycetota > Actinomycetes > Micrococcales > Microbacteriaceae > Rathayibacter > Rathayibacter sp. AY1A5. Next base: position 80,222 of record NZ_PSTM01000010.1, read on the forward strand.
ACCTGGACTCGCGCACCGGCCGCGAGGTCCTCAGCCTGCTCCGGGCCTCCACCCGCGAGTACGGCCAGTCGATCGCCATGGTCACCCACGACCCGATCGCGGCGGCCTACGCCGACCGCATCGTCTTCCTCCGCGACGGGGCCGTCGTCGACGACCGCCGCGGGATGAGCGCCGAGGAGATCTCGCGCGCGATGCTCACGATGGAGGGCGCGGCGTGAGCGGCGTGCGCACGGGCTCGAGCCAGGGCGGGGGCGCCATCGTCACCGTCGCCGCACTCGCCGCGGCGTTCGGCGCCGTGCTGGTGCAGGTCATCGCCGACATGGTCGCGGCCTTCGCGGCGGCGGGGATCGACGGCATCGGCCAGGTCGCCCTCATGCTCGGGATGGTCGGCGCCGTCTTCTTCGGCATCGCGGTGTTCGTGGGCGGGATCGTCACGGCCAACGCGGTCTCGACCGTCATCGCCGGGCGCACCCGCGAGATCGCCCTGCTGCGCCTGCTCGGCGCCTCCGGCCGGTCGCTGCGCAGCGGGATCGTCCGCACGGGCCTCCTGCAGGGGCTCCTCGGAGCGGCGATCGGCCTGGTCGCCGGCGTCGCTCTCGTGGCGCTCGCCGCGGAGCTCGCCATCCGGAGCGGCACCCTGCCCCGCTTCGACTACCCGCTCGTCTCGCCCGGCCTCGTGCTGCCGCTGATCGCCGTGGTCGCCTCGACAGTCATCGCCTCGTGGTCCGGATCGCGCCGCGTGCTCGCGGTCGCGCCGTCGCAGGCCGCCGGATCCTCCGCCGAGCCCCGCTACGAGGAGCTGCGCGGCCGCACCGCCCGCAACGTCACGGCGATCGTCTTCGTCGTGGTCGGCGCGCTGCTGCTCGCCGCCGGTGTCGTCCTCGGGCTCGCCAACCCCGGCGGCGTCCTCCTCGGGCTGGTCGGAGGCATGGCGTCCTTCACCGGCGTGATCCTCGGGGCGCCCGTCCTGCTCCCTCCGCTCACGGCCCTCGTGGGCCGCGCCTTCGGCCGGGGCCCCGTCGCCCGACTGGCGTCCGCCAACGCCGTCCGCAATCCGGCGCGCAGCGCCCGCGCCGTCATCGGACTGGTCATCGGAGTGTCGCTGGTCACGATGTTCGCGGTCGCCGCCGCCACGTTCGGCACGATCATGGAGCGCTCGGGCGAGACGAACCCCGAGGTGATCGCGGCGTTCGAGCAGTTCATCCAGGTGAGCACCGCGGTGATGAGCGTCCTGCTCGGCTTCTCGGTCGTCCTGGCCGCCGTCGGCATGGTCAACACGCTGTCGCTCAGCGTGCTGCAGCGCCGGCGCGAGCTGGGCCTGCTCCGCGCGCTCGGCTTCACCGGCTCGCAGGTGCGGTCGATGGTGGTGCTGGAGGCGGCGCAGATGATCATCGCTGCCGCGGTGCTCGGCATCGTGCTCGGCGTGGTCTACGGCTGGTGCGGCGCGATCTCGGTGTTCGGCTCGCTGCCGGGCATCGGACTGATCCCGCCGACCGTCCCGGTGCCGATCCTGGTGGCGGTGCTCGTGGTCGGTGTCGTGATCACGGTCGTCGCGGCCGTGCTGCCCGCCCGCCGCGCCACGAAGGTGTCGCCGGTCGCCGCTCTCGCCGTGGCCTGAGAGCCGGCACCACGTAGAACCCGCGGCCCGAGGATCGGCGCCCTCACCACGGAGGACCCGGTGCCCCGAGGGCCGGCGCCGCGCAGAACCCGCAGCCGGAGGGCCGGCGCCCTCACACCACCGAGAACCCCGCGGCGAGGGGCTCCCGCCCGCTCAGCGCGAGCAGGAGCTCCTCGCCGCGTCCGGATCGAGCGGCCAGCCCGCCGGTCAGCGCGCAGCACGCCTCGACGGCCTCGCCGGGCAGCGCGTGCGGGATCCCGGTGGCCCGCGAGAGGTCGAGCGTGTGCACGACCAGCTCGAGCAGCCGGGTCCGGAGGTACTCGTCCAGCTCGATCGCGTGGCCGCCCACGGCGACGAGGCGGCCGGGACGCTGGGCGGCGACCAGCTCGACCGCGCGGCCCGCCGCCTCCGCCAGCGCCTGAGCCGGCCTGTCGCCGAGCAGCAGCCCAGCCTCGACCCCGCGCCGCGCCACCGCCGCGGGGTCGGCGACGTTCCCGGCCAGCGCGGCGTAGTAGTCGAGCGCGTCCTCGATGGTCGGCTCGGGCGGCTCCGGAGCGAGGAGGTACGCCTCGACCGTCAGCACCGCCCGCGACGCGTGTCCCGCGAGGCCGCGGACGTCCCAGGCACCGAGCCCCGGCTGCTCCCACTGGTCCTCCCGCACCTGCGCGAGCAGGCCGACGAGGGCGGCGGCGGCGGACTCGAACAGCGCGGCGGTGCTCATGGAGCCATGCTGGCACGGTGCCCCACACTGATCGCATGAGCAGTCCCCGCCGCCCCGGTCCCGTCACGCTCGTCGGCCGCTCGATCGTCCTCGAGCCGCTCGCCGCCGAGCACGTCGAGCCGCTCGGGCGGGCGATCGGGCGTCCGGAGGTGTTCGCCGGCGGCTACGGAGGAGGACCCGCCGGCCTCCCCGGCACCCCGGAGGAGTTCCGCGCCTTCGTCGACCGCTACTACCCCTGGGGCACGGGCCTGCCGTTCGCTGTGCTGCAGGAGGGGCGCGTCGTCGGCACGACCTCGCTGGCCGACTTCGACGAGACGCGCGAGGCGGCCCACCTCGGCTGGACGGCCTACGCGCCCGAGACGTGGGGCACCGTCGTGAACCCGGAGGCGAAGCGGCTGGTGCTCGGACTCGCCTTCGACAGCGGCTACGAGCGGGTGAAGCTCCAGGCGGATGCGGTGAACGCGCGCTCGCGGGCCGCGATCCTCCGCCTCGGCGCCGTGTTCGAGGGGGTGCTCCGCCACGACCAGCGGCGGGCCGACGGCTCGTGGCGCGACACGGCCGTCCACTCGATCCTCGCGGCCGAGTGGCCGGCCGTCCGCGACGCGCTCGACCGCCGGATCGACGCGGCGCTAGCGCTCCCTCCCTCGACCGCGCAACCGCTGACCGGGCGGCCGCCCGAGGAGTAGGAAGGAGGCATGGAACGCATCCACTACGCCGGCAGCTCCGTGCTGACGGGTACCGCCATCGCGCGGTCGCTGCTGGCCTACGCGGAGGCGCTGGCGCTCACCAAGGGGTCGATCACGGTCGACATCCCGATCCGCCAGGAGTCCGGCCGGCCCGGACGGGCGGCGCTGCTGATCGGACCGGCGAGCCAGCTGTTCTCGGAGTCCGAGGACGACGGAGCCGAGGAACTGCTCGACGAGGAGCTCGTCGAGCGCTTCACCCGCGAGACGGCCCGTCTGGGCGTCTCGCACCCCGTGGCCGAGGAGGACGGCGGCGCCGGGCCGCTCTCCGCTGTCGACACCGAGATCCCGCAGTTCCACGGCGAGGACGACTCCTGGTGAGCATCCGGGGCGCCGGTAGGATCGACACTCACGACTCCGCCCGACCCTTCGCGGACGGGCGACTTCCCGAACGGAGAACCGCCTGATGGGGCGACTGATCTACGACTCGACCCTCGAGGCCGACTTCGACGACCGTCTGCTGGCGCACCTGCAGATCGTGATCGGCTCGAAGCTCGCGCGCAACGAGTCCTTCTACTTCTCGTGGAAGGACTCGCAGGCGGTCGGCGACGGACGCACCTCGATCTGGCTGCACCCCGCCATCCCGCTGCGCTTCAAGTACCACGGCGGCCGTGCCCCGAACATCAACCCGGACTGGATCCGCCAGCTGCTCGCCGATTCGCACACGGCGCACGGGCTGCGGATCAGCGAGGAGCCCCACGGGACCGCCCGTCAGAGCGAGGAGAGCATGCTGTGAAGCGCGTCGAGATCATCTACGGCGGAGCGCCGTTCAGCCTGAGCGAGACGTCGGCCGCGGAGGTGCGCGAGAGCATCGACCGCGCCCTGGACGGCTCCGCGTCGCGCTGGATCACGGTGAACCAGGGCGAGGGCGAGCCCCGCGAGACCTCGATCCTGATCACGCCGGGAGTGGCGTTCTCGGTCGCCGACGTCGCGCACTGAGGTCGACGCCGCGGTCACGGTGATCGCCGCCGCTCACGCCGCCGGCTCGGTCCGGGGCGCTCGCACCGCCGGCCCGCCTCGGAACGACTGCCGTCCTCAGTGCACCCGCGCCGCTCAGCCCGCCAGCACGCGCGGGAACTCCCCCGGGATCTCGCTCGCGAGGTACCCGGCCGGGCCGATCCGCGCGGAGAGGCGCGTGTCCGCCTCCGTGTGCAGGAACGCGCCCCACGCGGCCGCGCCCATCGGATCGACGCCGCGCCCGCGCAGGCCCGCCGTCGCTCCGGCGAGCACGTCGCCGCTGCCCGCGGTGGCCAGCCCGGGGTGCTCGCCCTCGATCCGCACCGCGTCGCCGTCGGGCGAGGCGATCGTGTTGAACAGGCTCACCACCGCGCAGTAGCGCTCGGCGACCGCGAGGGCGGCCCGCTCGACGTCGTCGACCTCCTCGCCGAGGAGCCGGGACGCCTCCTCCGAGTTCGGGGTCAGCAGGAGCCGGCCCGCGAGCCTCCGTGCGAGACGGCGCTGCCCGGGCAGGACTCCGAGCGGGAAGGCGTCGAGGTGCACAGCCGGCACGTCGTCGAGGAGCGGAGCGAGGGCCCGCAGGGTCGCGGCGGTCGCGCGCGGGTCGTCCAGGCCGGGTCCGATCAGGGCGACGTCGGCGGAGGAGAGCTCGCCGGCCAGGACGTCGAGCCCGCGGCCCGAGACGGAGCCGGTCCGGGTCTCCGCGAGCGGGACCACTCCGCACTCCGGCAGCGCGACCGCGGTGGCCGACGCGACCGACTCGGCGACGCAGAGCGTGATGCGCCCCGCGCCGGTCCGCAGCGCGGCGATCCCCGCGAGGATCGCGGCGCCGGGCGTCTTGCGGGCGCCGCCGACGACGACCACGTCGCCGCGGGAGTGCTTCGAGCCTCCGGGCTCCGGGAGGGGCCAGCGCTGCTCGAGCAGGGCGCGGGAGACGAGGTCACTCATGAGGGTCTCCTTCTCCGTCCGCGCGGTCGTCGTGCCGGGTGACGGGGGTGCCGGAGCGCTCGAGGTGGGACGTGCGGTTGAAGAGGTCGAGGCGCCACGCGCCGCCGTCGCGGACGAGACGGGTGACGGAGCCGTTGGCGACGGGCGTCGAGGCGCCGATGTCGAGCAGCTCGTGCTCGGAGAGGCCCTCGAGGACGTAGCGGAGGACGAGGACGACCGCGTCGTGGCAGAAGAGGATCGCCGGCCCGGGAGGCGCGGCGACGGCGAGGTGGTCGACGAAGGCGCGGACGCGGAGCGCGAGGTCCGTCCAGGCCTCGCCTCCCGGCGGCCGGTAGTAGAACTTGCCGAGCCACTCGCGCCGCGCCGCCTCCTCGGGCATCCGGGCCCGCACGCCGGCGGAGGTGAGGCGGTCGGTGACGCCGAGGTCGCGGTCGCGCAGGCGCTCGTCGGGGCGCAGCCGCAGGTCGATGCCGGCCTCGCCGAGGGCGAGACGCGCGGTCGCGGAGGCGCGGCGGTAGGGCGACGTCCAGGCGGAGGCGGGCCGCGCCTCCTCGGCCAGCCAGCGGCCGAGCGCGCGCGCCTGCTCCTCGCCGGCGGGGGAGAGCTCGACGTCGGGGTCGCGGCGGTCGACGGCGATCTCGTGAGCCCCCGAGGCCTCGGCGGCGCTCGCCGCGATGTTGGCGAGGCTCTCGCCGTGACGGACGAGGAGGAGCTCGGTCGGGCCGGTGGAGGAGGCGGGCATGGCTCCACGCTCCGCCTCGCGGGCCGGAGGCGCCAGGGGGTTCCGCCGCGGCGACGCGGGTTGCTACGGAGTCGTCAGGGGTTCCGCCGTCGTCAGGGCGCCTCTCCGTCGGCGCGCTCCTCAGCCGAGACCGCCGTGACGACCGCGGTGAGCGTCTCGGGGTCGCTCAGGATGCGGAAGTGCCCGCCGGTCTCGATCCGGACGTTGACCGCGCCCTCGAGCATGCTGCCCTCGGGGATGTGCGGATCGAAGAGGCCGAACACGGAGGTGATCCGCGCGTTCGCTCCGGAGCGGCTCGACAGCAGCAGGGTCGTGGCGTCGCGCGGCGAGAAGGCGCGCAGGCTCCGGAGGACCAGGTAGGGCGCGTAGCGGGAGCCGCCGAACGGGGTCGCCACGGCGACCATCCGGTCGACCCGGCCGTCCGGGTCGAGCTCGGTCATCACGTACTTGCCGATCAGCCCGCCCTTGCTGTGGGCGACGATCACCACGTTGCGGAGCCCGTGCTCGGCGAGGTAGGCGGCCACGTCCTCGGCCGTCCGGGCGACCGGGCGGCCGTTGCGGCCGAGGCTCGTCAGCACGTGGAGAGGGTGCCCGCGCTCGTGCAGCGGATCGATGATCGGGCGGAGGAAGGACCAGGTCTCCCAGATCCCCGGCAGGACCACGACGGGCCGCCGGTCGCCGTCGAGGTAGTCGTCCGGGGCACGGCGCGAGAGGACGCCGCGCACCTGCCAGGCGACGGCGTAGGCGTAGTCGCGGATCCACCAGACGGCGTCGCGGACCAGGCGCCGGAGCCGGCTCATGCGGCCGGCTCCGACCGGAGGGGGAGCGGGGCGGCGGGCCTCTCGCCGAGCGCGGCGGCGAAGCGGAGGATCTCGCGGGCGAGCGCTCCGGGCTCGGTGCGGGGGACGACGTGGCGCGAGCCGGCGAACTCGACGAGCCGCCCCTCGCGCGCGTGGGCCGTGAGCCGCTCGCACCAGTCACGGGTGGCGATCGGATCGTCGCGGCCGCGGGCGACGAGGACCGGCACCTCCAGCCGGGCGACGCGCTCCTGGACCGGATGCCGCAGCATCTCGGGCAGCTGGCGCAGGTACCAGCGCAGGCCGCCGCGCAGGTAGTCGGCCAGCAGGATCGCGTCGACGCCCACCGGCTCGCCGAGGCAGTCCCGCAGCAGCGCGAGCCCCTGGCGGACCGCTCCGGGCCGCTGCGGATCCACCACCGGCCCGATGAGCACCGCGCCGTCGACGAGGCCGGGCGCGCGCAGCCCCAGCTCGACCGCCACCTGCGACCCCATCGAGTGCCCGACGACGACCGCGCGCGAGACGCCCAGTCCGCGGAGGACCTGCTCGACCTGCCGCGCGTGGTCCTCGAGGCCGACCCTCCGCCGCGGTCGCCCGTTCGCGCCGAAGCCGGCGAGGTCGACGCCGATCACCCGGCCGTGCCGCTTCAGGCGGGCGGCGAGCGGCGAGAAGGTGTGGTGCGACATCCCGATCCCGTGGATCAGGACGAACACCGCGCCCGCCCCGGCCGGACCGGTGTCGACCGTCCGCAGCGTGACGCCCTCGACCTCGTGTCGCACGGGGAGGACGCGGCGGGGCGGTGTCGGCAGCATCGTCCCAGGCTAGGGATCGTCGGCCGGCCGCGCGGGGGGATGCGCCCGCTCCCGCCGTGGTCTAGGCCGCGTCCGCCCTGGGGAGGAGCGTTCACCCCGCCGGCGGCCGGCGGTCCCCGCCGAGCGTCCCGTCGTGCCCGCTGTCAAGCGGCTCCTCCGCGGCGGCGCCCCTGCCTAGCCTCGGAGGAGGGGGTCGGCGTGCGCTGCTCCCGGAGGGATGACGCCATGCGGATCGCGATCGTCGGGGCGACCGGCAACCTGGGGACGGCGCTGCTGCGGCGCCTGCACGGCGAGGCCGGGGTGGAGGAGATCGTGGGCATCGCCCGCCGGGCCCCTCGGCTCCGCTCGGAGGAGTACCGCGACGTGCGCTGGGTCGAGATCGACCTCGCGTCGAGCGTCGCCCCGCGGCGGCTCCGCGAGGCCTTCGCCGGCGTCGACGCCGTCGTGCACCTCGCCTGGGCGCTGCAGCCCAGCCACGACGAGCCGTTCCAGCGGCTGGTCGACGTCGGAGGCACCGCGGCCGTGCTCGAGGCGGTCGCCGCCGCGGGAGTCGGCCAGGTCGCCGTCGCCTCGTCCGTGGGCGCCTACAGCGCGGCGCCGAAGTCGATCCGGGTCACCGAGGACTGGCCCACGGGCGGCCTGCACACCTCGACCTACAGCCGCCACAAGGCCGCGAACGAGCGGCAGCTCGACGCCTTCGAGGAGCGGCACCCCGAGATCGTCGTCACGCGCCTGCGCCCGGGGCTCGTCTTCCAGCGCGGAGCGGCGACGGAGATCGCCGGGCTCTTCGCCGGTCCCCACTACCCGACGCGGTGGCTGAAGGCGGTCCGGATCCCGGTCCTGCCGCTGCCGCGGAGCATCGTCTTCCAGGGCGTGCACGCCGACGACGTGGCCGACGCCTTCTGGCGCGCGCTCGACCGGCGCGCCGGCGGGGCCTTCAACATCGCGGCCGAGCCGGTCCTCACTCCGGAGCGGCTGGCGCACGCCTTCGGCGCCCGCCTGGTCACAGTGCCGTTCGGGCTGCTCCGCTCCGTCGTCACGGCGACCTGGCACCTGCGCCTGCAGCGCACCGACGCGGGCTGGCTCGACATCGCGGGCAACGTCCCGGTCATGTCGACCGAGCGCGCCCGCGCCGAGCTCGGCTGGGCGCCGACCCGCACGGCGGAGGAGGCGCTCGCCGAGCTCGTGGCCGGCCTGGCCGACCGCTCGACCGTCCCGGGCTCGCCCCCGCTCCGGGGCTGATCCGGCCGGGAGTCGATCAGAGGCGAGCCCTCGCGGTCAGTCGGCGACGCGGATGAGCACCTTTCCCGTCGCGCCCTGCTCGACCGCGTCGTGGGCGGCCGCGGTCTCCTCGAGCGGGAACCAAGTCAGCGGGAGGCCCGCCTCCTCGCCCACCGGGAGCGCGCCGTCGACGAGCGCCGCGGTGATGTCCTCGGCCGCGGCCTGCAGTGCCTCCTCGCCCACGGTGTAGAGCAGCAGGCCCTGCCAGCGGGCGTTCTTCGCGAAGCTCGCGACGATCGGCACGGTGAACTCGTCGCCGTTGTTGTTCGCGTAGTACCCGATGCTGCCGTGGTTGGCGAGCACCTCGACGTCGAGCGCGGCGTTCTGAGCCGGGGCGACCTCGACCACGTGCTGGACGCCCTCGGGGGCGAGCCCGCGGATCCGGTCGGCGAGCGCGTCGTCCGGGTACTGCAGCACGTGCTGCGCACCGGCCGCACGGGCGAGCCGCTCCTTGGGGTCGCTGCTCACCGTCGCGATGACGGTCGCCCCGGCCCAGACCGCGAGCTGGATCGCGGCGTGCCCGACGGCTCCGGCGCCGCCCTGGACCAGGACGGTGCGGCCGGCGAGGGTGCCGGGCGCGAGACGGGAGGGGCCGTGCTCGTGCACGGTGAGGGCGCGGTGGGCGGTCATCGCGGGGACGCCGAGGCTCGCGGCGACGTCGGCGCCGACGCCCTCGGGCAGGCGCACGACGTGCTCGGCGGCGAGCACCGCCGACTCCTGCGCGGTGCCGGTGGGGCGGCGGTGCGCGGAGAGGTACATCCAGACCCGGTCGCCGACGGCCAGGCCCTCGACGCCCTCGCCGACCGCCTCGACGACACCGGCGCCGTCCTGGTTCGGGACGACCTCGTCGAACGCGAGGTCGCCGTCGGCGCGTGCCTTCCAGTCGGTCGGATTCACGCCCGACGCCAGGACGCGGACGCGGACCTCGCCGGCGCCCGGCGCCCGCTCCTCCCGGTCGACGAGGGAGAGGACGGAGGAGTCACCGGTGCGGGAGTAGACGATCGATCGCATACGGAGGGCAAGGAGTGCGGGCGGCGGTGTATTCCCGGCGGCACGACGAAGGGCGGCGGGCCCGGAGGCCCACCGCCCTGTCAGCGCCGACGGATCAGTGCTGCACGTCCTCCTGGACGGCGTGCTTGGCCTCGCGGGCCGAGTCCTTCACGTCGTCGGTGGCGGAGGTGCCCGCCTCCTTGACGTTCTGCGCGGCGTCGGTCGCGGTCTCCTTGACGGAGGCGAAGGCCTGCTGCGCGGGCTCGCGGAGCTCGCTCGCCGCCTCCTTGGCCGCGTCGGTCACCTTGTCGACGACCGGCTGGGCCTGCTCCTTGACGCGGCTCGCCGCCTCCTTCTCCTTGCTGGAGGCGGGGATGAGCGAGGCGACGAGGAGTCCGGCGCCGAGGGCGATGAGCCCCACGGCGAACGGGTTGCCCTCGGCCTTGGCCTTCGCCGAGCCCGCACCGCTCGAGAGCGAGTCGGAGGCGTCGTGCGCCGAGCCCATCACGCGGTCGCGGACGGAGCCCACGGCCGACTTGACCTTGTCGGTCTGACGCTGCGCGATGGCGGACGGGCTGACCTTCTCGGCCAGCGCGTCGACGTCCCCGCCCAGCTCGAGGCGCGTGCGCTCGATGTCCGCCCGGATCTCCTCGGGTGTCTTGTTCTGTCCTGCGTCGTACGTCATCGTCCTGCCCCGTTCGGCTTGAGGGTGTCGGGAATCTTCTTGAGGGAGTCGACCGTCTCGGGAGCGCCGTCGACCTGCTTCAGGCTCTTGCGGCCCACCGCGTAGAGGATCGCGGCCACGATCGCCCAGATGACGGCCACTACCACTCCGGACCAGCCGTTGCCGATCAGAGTGCCCAGGCCCCACCAGAGGGCGATCGAGAGGAAGAGCACGGCCATCAGCGCGGCGTAGCCCGCCCCGCCGAGGAGGCCCGCTCCCTTGCCCGCCTTGCCGGCGGACTCCTTGAGCTCGGCCTTCGCGAGGGCCATCTCCTGGCGGATCAGCGTGGAGAGGTCGCGCGAGACCTCGCCGAGCAGATCGCCCAGCGACGTCGACCCGGCCCGCTGGTCGGGCGTCTCCGTCGAGCGGTGGACGCCCGTCGGGTCGGTCACAGCCGGCCGCCGTTCGGGAAGCCGCCGTCGAGCGGGTCGGCGACGGGCTCGGTCGGCGCGTAGTCGCGCTCGAGGGAGCTCGAGCCGACGGTGCCGTAGGCGGACGCGACGGGCGCGTCGTACGCGGAGGCGTCGGAGTACGCGGTGGTCGAGGCGGGGGCGTCGAACTCGGGCCCGTCGGTGCGGGTGCTCGTCGCCTCCTTCTCGTCCTTCGCCTCGGCGGTCAGGGCGCGGATGAGGCGCCCGCCGACGAGTCCCGTCGCCGCGGCGATGAGGATGAAGGCACCCGGGCGGCGGCGGGCGAACGCGCGGACGTCGTCGAGGAGCTCGGACGGGTCGCGGTTCTCGAGCCACGAGGCCACACCCTGCACGCGGGTGGCCGCCTGGGAGACGAGCTTCGCGGCGGCGTTGTCGCTGCCGCCCTCGCCGTTGGCCAGCGCGGTCAGGTCGTCGCTGAAGGCGCGGGCGCCCTTGGCGGCGTTCTCCTTCTGGGCGTGGGCCTGCTCGGTGAGCTGGGTGCGGCTCTGGTCGTAGAGGTCCTTGACCTGGACCTTGGCCTCCTGGACCACGTTGGCGGCCTCGTCCTTGCCGGTCGAGAGCACTTCGCTCGCGGCCTGCTTGGCGTCGCCGGCGACGGCGCCGGCCTGGTCCTTGGCGGTGCCCGCGGCGGCGCTCGCCTTCTCCTTCGCGGAGTCGGCTGCACCGCCCGTGGAGGAGCCGGAGGACGTGTCCGTGGGGGCGACGTGCGCCCCGCTGTCGGTGGGGGTCTCGGTCGCGCCGAAGTTCGCGGCGCCGTCTCCGAACGGAGGTGAAGCGGGATCGATGTTCGACATCGTCTGTCCCTTCCAGGATCGAGTGGGGGATGAATGCGTGCCGGCGTCGCCAGTCTGTTCGGGCCCTCGAGTACCGGGAAGGGCATAGCGGCTGACCCCCTGTTGGGGCTACCATCCCGCGCCCACGAGGGCGGGTCCCGAGGGCCCGTGGATCGACTGCTCAGCCACCGCGTCAAGCCCCTTCTGACCCGCGAACAGGGCTCCCTACCGTCGAGAGGACAGACATCGGACGTCCGCACCCGGATCCGCCCGGCTACCCCGGAAAGGCAACCAGTCATGTTCTTCCACCGTCAGGAACTCCAGTTCACGTCCACGCCCTCGAAGCCCGACGCGGTCTTCGCCCGCCGCTTCCAGGAGGTGCTCGGCGGCCAGTACGGCGAGATCACCGTGGCGATGCAGTACGGCTTCCAGGCCTGGAACGCCCACGACCCGGGCAAGTACCGGGATCTGCTCTTCGGCATCGGCGCCGAGGAGTTCGGCCACGTCGAGATGATCGCCGTGATGATCGCCCAGCTGCTCGAGAAGGCCCCGGTCGAGCAGTCCGAGGACGCGATGAAGAAGGACCCCGTGCTCGCGGCGGTCATCGGCGGCTCCGACGTGCAGCACGCCATCGTGGCCGGCGCCGGCGCGCGCCCCGTCGACAGCATGGGCAACCCGTGGCAGGGCTCCTACATCACCGCCAGCGGCAACCTGCTGGCCGACTTCACCGCCAACGCGAACGCGGAGATGCAGGGTCGGCTCCAGGTCGCCCGGCTCTACCACATGACCGACGACCACGGCGTGCGCGACCTCCTGTCGTTCCTCCTGGCCCGCGACACCATGCACCAGAACCAGTGGATCGCGGCGGCCGCCGAGCTGCGCGCGGAGGGCCGGGAGGACCTGCCCGTGCCCTCGAACTTCCCGATCTCGAAGGAGGAGCGCTCCGTGTCGTACGAGTACATCAATTTCTCGGACGGAGCAGCGGCCTCCGAGGGCAGCTGGGCCTCGGGCCCGACCCCGGACGGCAAGGGAGAGTTCAGCTACCGCGTCGCGGAGCCCGGCGGCAACGTCCCGATGCCCCCGCCCACCCAGCCGGACGAGCGCCTCTACGGCACCGACCCGAAGCCGAACATCGTCGAGAAGGCAGTGGGGGCCGTCAAGGACGCGGTGACGGGCAAGTGAGCGCCGCACGGGTCCTCGGGGCGCTCGGCGCCTCCGCTCTGACGATCGGCCTGCTGGCCGGCTGCACCGGCGGCGCCCAGACGCCGTACCAGTCGGGGAGCGCGGTGCCCACCAGCGCCGACGACGGATCGTCGCAGACTCCCACGAACGCGCCCTCGCAGTCCGCTCCGTCCGAGTCCGCCACCCCGGCGACCTGATCCCGCGCCCTCGGCCGGCCGGCCCCGGTCGAGGGCGCGAATCATCGCAGTCCAGCGGGCGCCCGGGCAAGCCCCTTCCCGCTCCCAGGAAGCGGGCAGTTCCCGGTCCTACGGTCGTGCCAACGATCAGCGAAGGAGGCACCACCATGGGGCTCGATGACAAGATCAAGAACGCCGCTCAGGACATCGCCGGCAAGGCGAAGGAAGCCCTGGGCGACCACAAGAACGACGACAGCCTGAAGGCCGAAGGCCAGAAGGACCAGGCCGCGGCCTCGGCCAAGAAGGCCGGCGAGGACGTCAAGGACGTCTTCAAGTAGGTCTCGGCAGTACCGCGAAGGCGGCGCTCCCCTCGGGGGGCGCCGCCTTCGCTGTTCCCCGGCTAGGGGTGCAGGACGACCTTGATGCAGCCGTCCTCCTTCTTCTGGAAGGTCTCGTAGAGGGCCGGAGCGTCCTCGAGCGGCGCCCGGTGGGTCACGAGGTCCATCACGCCGAGCGGATCGGAGGAGTCCTCCACCAGCGGCAGCAGGTCGTCGATCCAGCGCTTCACGTTGCACTGGCCCATCCGCACCGTCACCTGCTTGTCGAACATCGACTTCAGCGGCATCGGGTCGGCCTCTCCGCCGTAGACCCCGCTCAGCGACACGGTGCCGCCGCGGCGCACCAGGTCGAGGGAGGCGTGCACTGCGGCGAGGCGGTCGACGCCGACCGTGTCCATCGCCTTGCGGGCGATCGGGTCGGGCAGGAGCCCCGCCATCGACTGCGCGAACGAGCCGACCGGCGAGCCGTGCGCCTCCATGCCGACCGCGTCGACGACGGAGTCGGGGCCGCGCCCGTCCGTGAGGTCGCGCAGCTGCGCGGCGATGTCGTCGGACAGGTCGAACGTCTCCACGCCGTACCGCTCGGCCATCGCGCGCCGCTCGGCGACGGGCTCCACGGCGAGGACGCGGTAGCCGCGGTGGGCGCCGATCCGCGCCGCGAACTGGCCGACCGGGCCGAGTCCGAAGACGACCAGGGTCCCGCCGTCGGGCACCTGCGCGTACTCCACGCCCTGCCAGGCGGTGGGCACGATGTCGCTGAGGAAGAGGTAGCGCTCGTCCGGCAGGTCCGTGCCGACGACGATCGTGTTGTAGTCGGCCAGCGGCACGCGGAGCAGCTCGGCCTGCCCGCCGGGGACCTGGCCGTACATCTTCGTGTAGCCGAAGAGCGCCGCTCCCGAGCCGTACTCGGTGACCTGCGTCGTCTCGCACTGCGACTGCAGCCCTCGGCGGCACATGAAGCACTCGCCGCAGGCGATGGTGAAGGGCACGACGACCCGGTCGCCGGGCTTCAGGGTGGTGACTCCGGAGCCCACCTCCTCGACGACGCCCATGGGCTCGTGGCCGAGCACGTCCCCGCGGTCGATGTAGGGCCCGAGGAGGCGGTAGAGGTGCAGGTCGGAGCCGCAGATCGCGGTCGAGGTGATCCGGACGATCGCGTCGGTCGGCTGCTGGATGCGGGGGTCGGGGACGGTCTCGACCGAGACCTTCTCGATGCCCTGCCAGGTGAGTGCTCGCATGCTCGTGTCCGTTCTCCGGCTCGCGCCGGTCGGGGTCGGTGTCCCTCCACCGCACACCCGGAGGGCGCCGAGGGGGAGGGGCTTGACGCTCCCCGGAGCGTTCCCGAGGGGGATTCCCGGGAGAACGCACGGACGTGCATCCCGCGTTCACCCGACTCACGGCGGCCGAGTGGTGGGATGGGGGGATGGATGCTCTCTACACCGCCATCGCCCACGCCTCCGGTGGAGGACGCGACGGCCACGTCCGCACCGAGGACGACCGTCTCGACCTCGACACCCGCGCCCCGCAGGAGCTCGGCGGCTCCGGCGAGGGGACCAACCCCGAGCAGCTGTTCGCGGCCGGCTACTCCGCCTGCTTCCTCAGCGCCCTGCACGGAGCCGGTCGCCAGCTGAAGATCGACACGACCGACGCGGCCGTCTCGGCCAGCGTCTCGATCGGGAAGAACGACTCCGACGGCTTCGGCCTCTCGGTCGAGCTCGACGTCTACGTGCCGAAGGCGAGCTCCGAGGACGCGCAGAAGGTGGCCGATGCGGCGCACCAGCTCTGCCCGTACTCCAACGCCACCCGCGGCAACATCCCCGTGCAGATCAACCTGGTCGACTGACCGGGCCCTCTCGACGGCCCCTCCCGGACTCCGGGCAGGGGCCGTCGTCGTGTCCGGGGGCGGTCCGTTAGGGTCGGGGCATGACCGAGGAGCTGTCGCACGAGGAGCCGTCGCACGAGGAGTCCCTGGCGCGGGCCGAGCTCGTGCAGATCCGTCAGAGCATCGACAACATCGACGCGGCGCTGATCCACCTGCTCGCCGAGCGCTTCAAGTTCACGCAGAAGGTCGGCCGGCTGAAGGCCGCGCACGGGCTGCCCGCCGCGGACCTCGAGCGCGAGGCGCGCCAGATCGCGCGGCTGCGGGCGCTCGCCGAGGAGTCGCACCTCGACCCGGCGTTCGCCGAGAAGTTCCTCGGGTTCATCGTCGCCGAGGTCATCCACCACCACCAGCGCATCGCCGACGGCGCCGAGGACTGAGCCTCAGCCCTCGATCCGCAGCAGCCCCGCCGTGCGCTCGCGCAGCACGCCGAGCAGCAGCGGGTAGTCGGGGAAGAGCTGGTCGCGCCGCAGCGTCGGCACCCGCAGCCCGAGGGGGACCTCCGTGATGCGGCCGTTCGTCTCGGTGAGGGTCAGGCGGAGGCTCCGGCTCCCCGTCGGGCTCGAGGCGACGACCGAGCGCAGAGCCTCGAGCGGGAAGATCAGCCCGTCGATCTGGATGGCCGACTCCGACACCACGATCGAGCCCGGCAGCCCGGGCCGCAGCGCCAGCCGCGCGGCGACCAGCCCGAGCGGGAGGGAGAGCGCCACGACGACCGCCCCCAGCGCGATCTGCGCGCGGTCGCCCGACGGGGATCCCGCGAGGGCGACGGCCAGGACGCCGGCGGCGAACGCCTCCGTGGCGACGACGACCAGGGCGACCGCCCGGCGCTGGAGCGGAGCGCGGTGCGGCCGGAAGCGGACGGCCGAGGCGGGCCCGGCCAGAGCGGGCGGCAGGGCGTCGCGGACGCGGGCGGCGGCGCCGAGGTCGGCGAGCAGGGCGGCGAGGTCCTCCGGGCGGAAGTGGCCGCAGCGGACCTCGACTCCGTCTCCGCGGCACCAGGCGACGAAGCCGTCGCCGTCGGCGGACTCGAGGAAGCGGACCGACCGGCGGGGCCACTGCTCGCGGCGGCGGCGGCCGCGCATCAGCACGACCTGCGTCTCGGTCGTCATCACGCGGGTGGGGGAGACGACGAAGAGCGAGACCGCCGAGGCCAGTCCGATGACGACGGTGAGGGCGAGGAGCCCGAGCGCGAGCACCGACTCGTCGAGGACGCCGCGGCGGTCCGCGAGGACGGCGAACGGGATGAGCACGGCCGCGAGGCCGGCGCCGAGGAGCCGCAGGAGGAGGGCGCGGAGGCGTCGCAGGACCGACGGGCCGTACACCCGTCGCGTCCGGATCGCCATCGGTTCCGACTCCATCGCGTCAGGCTAGCCCCGGCCGGGACCGGTCGCCCGGAGAGGCGCGTCGGTGGCGCGATCCTCGCGCCACCCGTCCCCGGTTCGGGGGAGGAGTGGCGCGAGGCGCGGCCTACGCCTCCGCGGTGCGGTGCAGGGCGCGGACCGAGACGACCCGGCGACGGGCGATCGCGGCGACGGTGAGCAGCAGCCCGAACAGCAGCCAGATCACCAGGCCGACGACGGCGCCGGCCGTGCCGTCGGTGCCCTCGACCACTCCGGACAGCGCGTTCTGCGCCGCCGAGAGCGGCAGGAACCCGAGCACGTCGTCGAACAGCCCGGGGACCGTCGAGATGATGCCCGCGCCGAGCGCGATCACCGCCGCGACCATCGCGAGGAAGCGGCCGATCCCTCCGAGCAGGGCGACCAGCCCCTGGTTCACCGCGGCGAACGAGGCGCCGGTGAGCATCGCCAGGAGGGCGAAGCCGACCCAGCGGCCCGGCTCCAGGCCCGCGACGCCGCTCATCACGATCGCGACCGCGAGTCCCTGCACCACGCCGATCACGAGCGCCGGCACGTAGGAGGAGAGGGCGAGCGCCGCGGAGGAGCGGGTCGAGGAGAGTGCACGGTGCGAGAACGCCGCGAGCACCAGGAACGTCGCGAGGGCGCCGAGCCAGAGGGCGATCGTCGCGAAGAACGGGACGCTGGAGGCTCCGAACAGGTCGGTCGCGCTGCTCGCGTTCTCGACCGGGTCCGAGACGACGTCGGCGAGGTTCGTCGACTCCGACTCGGTGTAGGTCGGGAGCTGCGCGACCGCGGCGTCGAGGCCGGTCGCGAGCGTGCGGGTGCCGTCGGCGAGCTGCACGGCGCCGTCCGAGACCCCGCTCGCGCCGTCGGCGAGCTGGTCGGCTCCGTCGGCGGCGGAGGAGGCTCCCGCGGCGAGGTCGGCGGCACCGCCCGCGGCGGTGGTCGCGCCGGTCGCGAGGTCGCGGGCGCCGGCCGCGGCGGTGGTGGCGCCGGTCGCGAGCTGCGCGGACCCGGCCGCCGTGGTGTCGAGGCCGTCGGCGAGCTGGGACGCTCCGTCCGCGGCGTCGTCCGCGCCGTCCGCGAGCTGCGTCAGGCCGCCGGACAGCTGTCCGATGCCCCCCGAGAGAGTGCGCGCGCCGGTGGCGGACTGCCCGACCGCGTCGATCAGCGAGGGCTGCCCGTCGCCGCCGAGGCGGATGCCCGCGTCGATCCCGGCGACGGCTCCCGCGGTCGTCGTGGCGAGGGTGGTCGCGCCGGTGGGTCCGCCCGCCGAGGCGATGACGGCGCGCGCGGCGAGGCACTGCGTCGTCTCGCAGCCCTCGAGCGCGGCGCTGAGCGCCTCGAAGGTCCCCGCAGTGGCGGCGGCGGCGCCGGCGCTGAGGGCGGCGACCTGCTGGGTCCCGTCGCCGGTCCTCACCACTCCCTCCCTCAGCTGGTCGAGCCCGTCGGCCAGGTCGGAGGCGCCGCCCTGCAGCGCGGTCGTCTTGGTCGCCGAGTCGCGGGCGCCCGTCGCGAGCTGTCCCACTCCGCCGGAGAGGCCGCGCGCACCGGTGGCCAGCTGCGCGACTCCGCCGGAGAGGTCGGAGGCTCCGGTGCCCAGCTGCCCCACGCCGTCGGCGAGGGACGAGGCTCCGGTGCCGATCTGCCCGACGCCGTCCGAGAGCGAGGAGGCGCCGGTGGCGAGCTCGTCGATCCCGTCGGCGAGGCTGCTGGTGCCGTCGGCGAGGGTGGAGGCGCCGGTGCCGAGCTGGTCGGCGCCGTCGGCGAGCGTGCCCGCGCCCTCGGCCGCCTGGCCGATCTGCTCGTTGAGGGTGTTGAAGCCGACGTAGACGTTCTCGAGGTAGGCCGTGGTCAGCTGCGTGTTGAGCAGCGACGTGGCGGTGCTGGTCACGGTGGCCGAGATGGCGTCGTCGACGAGCTTGGCCTTCTCGCTGGTGGCGATGTCGATGGTCGCCTTCGTCGCCTCCGCGGCGTCGCCGGAGTACGAGGTGGCGGCGGCGGAGAAGGACGAGGGGATCGTCACGACGGTCGCGTAGCTGCCGTCGGCGAGGCCCTTGGCGGCGTCGTCCTTGTCCGTGAGGACCCAGGTGAAGTTGCCCGTCGAGTCCGAGCCGGAGACGTTGGGCACCGGGGTCGTGCTCGCGGACGGCGTCGCGCTCGCCGAGGGGGTGGAGGAGGGGGCGTCCGAGCTCGCGGAGTCGGTGCCGCCCGTCACCAGGCCGGCCGCGAGCTGGCGCCCGAGCGGCACGGTCTGCCCGTTGATCTCGACCGGGGTGTCCTCGTTGACCACGGCGGCCGTGATCGTGTCGAGGCGCTCGGTCGGGTTCCACAGCGCCCACACCAGGAGGCCGCCGATGACGAGGGGGACCAGGACGATCCCGAGAAGGGTCAGCCAGGACACCTTCTTGACGCCGCGGGGGCGTTCGAGGGAGAGGAGAGCCATCTGTCAGAGGACCTTTGCGATCGCGCGGCGCTCGGCCGCGGGCGAGACCGCGAGCACGCCGCGGTCGGAGGGGAGGAGGTCGTCGAGCGCCTCGGCGTCGACGGAGGAGGCGACCACGGTGAACGCGTCGTCGGCGGCGCGGGCGGCGTCGAGCTCGGCCCGGATCGCGCCGCGCAGCTGCGGGTCGGTGACCGTGTCGAGGTCGTCGAGCACCAGGATCGGCGGAGCCGACTCCAGGGCCGACCGGACGTCGGCGACGGGGTCGGCGGCTCCGGCGAGGCGCACCAGCCCGACCCGGCCGCGCACGGCGGCGGAGCGGATCGGCACGACCAGGCCCGCGACCTTCAGGCGCCCGGAGTCGGGGGCGAGCCGACCGGCGATGCTCAGCAGCAGCGCGGTGCGGCCGGAGCGGTGCGGCCCGTGGACCACGAGGGAGGAGCCGGGAGCGACCCGCAGCGAGACGCCGCTGTAGACGGGACCGTCGGGTCCGTCGAGGCGGAGGTCCTCGGCCGCTATCACGTCCGTGGATCCGGGCTCCGGCCAGTCGGCCAGCGCGAGCTCCTTCGTGAGGCCCTCGCCCTCGACGTCGAAGGACGGGAGGATGCGGTCGAGCCAGCGCGGCATGTGCCAGGCGCGGTCGCCGAGCAGGTGCAGCACGGCGGGCACCAGCGTCATCCGCACGATGAACGCGTCGACGAAGACGCCCACGGCGAGCCCGAGCGCGATCGGCTTGATGTTGGTGTCCCCCTCCGGCACGAAGGCGGCGAAGACCGAGAACATGATGACCGCGGCGGCCGTGACCACCTTGGCCGAGCCGACGAAGCCCGACTCGACGGCGGCGCGCGCCGGCCTCCCGTGCACGTAGTCCTCGCGCATCCGCGAGACCAGGAACACCTCGTAGTCCATCGCGAGGCCGAAGAGCACGCCCATCAGGATGATCGGCATGAAGCTGATGATCGGGCCCGTCTTGTCGACGTGCAGAGCGTCCGAGAACCATCCCCATTCGAACACCGCCGCCACGGCGCCGAAGGACGCGCCGACCGACAGCAGGTAGCCCAGCGTCGCCTTGATCGGCACCCAGAGCGAGCGGAACACCATCGTCAGCAGCACCAGCGACAGGCCCACGACGAGCAGGCCGAACGGCAGCAGGGCCTTGGCGAGAGTGTCCGAGATGTCGATCCCGACCGCGGTCTGGCCGGTCACCGCGAGGTCGACGCCGTACTCCTGCTGGAAGTAGTCGTGCTTGTCGCGGATCTCGGCGACCAGCGCCTTGGTGGCCTCGGAGTCGGGGCCGCCCTCGGGGATCACCTGGATGATCCCGGTGTCGGCGGTCTCGTTGGGCGTCGCGAGCGGCACCGAGGCGACTCCGTCGAGCTTCTCGATCTCGCCCTTGAGGTCGTCCATCAGGCCGAGCGGATCGGTCGAGCCGATGATCGTGCCGGTGACGATGAGCGGGCCGTTGTAGCCGGCGCCGAAGTTCTCGGCGAGCAGGTCGTAGGTGGTGCGCGCGGGAGTGCCCTCGGCCTGGTAGCCGGCGTCCGGCAGGGCGAGGCGGAGGCTGAGCGCCGGGATGCTCGCGACGCCGAGCACGCCGATCACCGCGATGATCGTCACGATCGGGAAGCGCGTGACGACCCGGACCCAGCCGCGGAAGAACCCGCGTGGGACCTCGGCGTGCACGTGGCCGCCGGGGGAGGCGGTCGCCGCCTCCTCGTGCGCCTCGGTGTCGACGTGGGTGCCCGCGGCGGCGGCGGCCTTCGCGGCCTTCTTCTTCGCGCGGCGCTCCTTCGGGCGCAGCCGCGCGCCGGCGAAGCCGAGGAGGGCGGGGGTCAGGGTGAGCGCGATGACCACGGCGATCGCGACTCCGCCCGCCGCTGCGACGCCCATCGTGGTGAGGAACGGGATGCCCGCGACCGAGAGGCCGACGAGCGCGATGATCACGGTCAGGCCCGCGAAGACGACGGCGGAGCCCGCGGTCGCAGTCGCCCGCGCGGTCGACTCCTCCGGGTCCATGCCCTGCTTCAGCTGGTCCTGGTGGCGGCTGATGATGAAGAGGGCGTAGTCGATCCCGACCGCCAGGCCCAGCATCAGCGCCAGGAGCGGGGTGGTCGAGGAGATCGAGGCGAAGCGGGTGGCGATGAAGATGGCCGACATCGAGAGGGCGACGCCGAGCAGTGCGGTGACCAGCGGCATGCCGGCGGCCAGGAACGAGCCGAAGGTGAGCACGAGGACGACGAGGGCGACCACGAGGCCGATCGCCTCCGTGATGGTCACGCCGGGGAGGTTCTGGGCGAAGAGGTCGCCGCCGAGCGAGACCACGGAGCCGGCGGGCAGCGCGTCCTGGAGGGTCGTCGCCTCGGCCTTCAGCGCGTCGCGGCTCTCGGGGCTCGTGGTGGTGGCGGAGCCGTCCATCTGCGCGGTGATGACGAGGGCGTTCCCGGCGTCGGAGATCGTGCCGGACACGCTGTCGGAGTAGGGGTCCGTGACGGCCGCGACTTCGTCGACGTCGCCGAGCGCGGCGACCGCGTCGCTGACGGGGCCCTTCACGTCGGCGTCCTGGACGCTGCCTCCGTCGGGCGCGACGACCACGTACCGCGCGGACGTGCCGCTGACCTGGGGGAAGGTGCGCTCGAGCTGGTCGAGGGCGGTCTGCGACTGCGTGCCCGGGATGGAGAAGGTGTTGTCGGTGCCCTGGTTGAGCAGCAGCGCTCCTCCTCCGCCCGCCACCACGATCAGCAGCCACAGGACGGCGACGAGGCGGTGGGCGCGGTACACGCGACGACCGAGACGGTAGAGCAGCGACGACACGCGGTCTCCTGACGATGGGTGGGGAGGATGGCGATACGTCTCTGTACCAGGGCGGAGCCGGGCTCCGATACACGAGCGTATCCGATACAGGACCGTATTCGATACGTGAATGTATCGGATAGGGTGAACGGCGTCGAAGGTGTTGACAGGGCAGGCAGGAGGCTGGTGATGACGGCGATCGACTCCACCCCTCCCGAGACCTCCCGCCGAGGCCGCACCCGCGAGCGCCTGCTCGACGCGGCCTACGACGTCTTCGCCGAGACCGGCGTGCACAGCGCGTCCGTCGAGCAGATCTGCGAGCGCGCCGGGTTCTCGCGCGGCGCCTTCTACTCCAACTTCTCCACCAAGGAGGAGCTGTTCTTCGCGCTCATGGAGCGGGAGAACGGCGCCCGGGTGACCGCCCTCGTCGAGCAGATGGACCGTACGATCCCGCGCGTCGTCTCGGCCGACGAGCCGCTGACGGCCGAGACGCTGGCCGTGGTGATCCTCGACTTCCTCCAGGGTCCTGCCACCGACAACCGCCGCTGGTGCGTGGTCGAGTCGGAGTTCGAGCTGCTCGCGCTGCGCGACCCGCGGATCGCTCCGCAGTACCGCGACTTCCGCGCCGGCTTCGACGCCTCGCTCGTGCAGATCGTGCACGGGGCGCTGCGCCAGGTGCGCCGCGAGTTCTCCCTCGAGCCGACGACCGCCGTGCGCCTGCTGGTGGCGGGCTACGACGACGCGGTGAAGCAGTCGATCCTCGAGGACGAGTCGGAGCCCGAGTCGCTCGAGCGCCTCCGGGCGACGCTGACGGCGATCGTCCTCGCGATCTCGTCCGCCGACGCCTGAGCCGGGCCGGCTCTCGCGACGGCGGCCGCCGTACCCGACGGCCGAGTCCGCACCCGGCGGCCGAGCGGCCGCTGGGGAGTGCCGGGTCCGGTCCCTTCTCCTCCGCCCGCGCGACGAGGATGGACCCATGGAACTGCGTCAGCTCGAACACTTCCTCGCCGTCGCGAAGGAGCAGCACTTCACCCGCGCCGCGAGCGCCCTGCAGATCTCGCAGTCGGGCCTCTCGGCGTCGATCCGCGCGCTCGAGAGCGAGCTGGGCAGCCCCCTCTTCACCCGCAGCACGCGCCGGGTCGAGCTGACGCCGGCCGGCCGGGCGATGCTCGCGGAGTCGGAGCGCTCGGTCACCAGCGCGCTCGCCGCCCGCGACGCGGTTCTCGCCGTGCAGGGGGTGCTCCGCGGGAGCCTCGCGGTCGGCACGGAGGAGTGCCTCGGCGGCGTGCACCTGCCGCGCGAGCTCGCGACCTTCCGCGAGCAGCACCCGGGAGTCGCGCTCCGGCTGATCCACGAGGGGTCCGGCACGCTGCTCGACTCCGTCGCCGCCGGCCGCCTCGACCTGGCGCTGGTCGCCGACATCGGAGCCGTGCCGGGCGGCGTGCGGACGATGCCGCTGGCGAGCGAGGGCTTCGCGGTGCTCGTGCGCCCGGGTCACCCGCTCGCGAGCCGCGTCGGCTGCCGCATCCCGGACCTGGCGGGCGAGACGATCGTGGGGCTGCAGGAGCACTGGGCGGCGAGTCACCTCGCGGCGCGGGCGTTCGCGGCGCACGGCCTCGCGTTCGAGGTCGAGCTCGAGGTGAACGACGTGCACACGCTGCTCGACCTGGTCGAGTACGGCATGGGGATCGCGGTCGTGCCGGCGCACTTCGCCGAGAAGCGCCCGGCCGGGCTGCGGGCGGTGGCGCTCGCCGATCCGCTCCTGGTGTGGCGGACGATGGTGGCGGTGCCGGAACGTCCGAGCGCCGCGGCCCGCGCGTTCGTCTCGGCCCTCCCGCAGCCGCTGCAGGACGCGGTCTGAGCCGGATCGTGCTCGCAACGGAGGAGGGACCAGCGCCGAGATCCCGCGATGAGCGTCGGACCGGTGCCTCGACCGGATCCCTCCTCCGTCATGAACGGGCTCAGTCGAGCGAGGCCAACTCCTCGGGCGTGAGCTCCAGGTCGGCCGCCGTGGCGGAGTCGCGGATGCTCTCGGGGCGGGAGGCGCCCGGGATCGGCAGCACGACCGGGGCCTTCGCCAGCTCCCAGGCGAGGCAGACGACCTGCGGCGTCACGCCGCGGGCCTCGGCGACCGCCGCGAACGCGGAGTAGCGCGAGCCGAGCTCGCCCGCCGAGGAGATGCCGCCGAGCGGGCTCCACGGCAGGAACGCCAGTTTCAGCTCGGCGCAGAGCTCGAGCTCCGGCTCGCTGGAGCGGAACGACGGCGAGAACTGGTTCTGCACCGAGACCAGGCGCTCGCCGAGGATGCCGTGCGCCTCGCGGATCTGGTCCGGGTCGGCGTTCGAGATGCCCGCGCGGAGGACGACGCCCTCGTCGAGCAGCTCGGCCAGCGCTCCGATCGAGTCGGCGTAGGGGACCGCCGGGTCGGGCCGGTGGTACTGGTAGAGGCCGATCGCGTCGACGCCGAGGCGCTTCGCGGACGCGCGGGCCGCCTCCTTGAGGTACTCGGGGCGGCCGTCCTGGTCCCAGGGGCCGGGCTCGCGCCGCAGGTGGCCGCCCTTGGTGGCGACGAGCACGGCGGAGGTGTCGCCGCCGTAGCTGCGCAGCGCCTCCGCGATCAGCAGCTCGTTGTGGCCGAGGTCGTCCTGGGTGGCGAGGTGGTAGGCGTCGGCCGTGTCGATCAGGGTCACGCCGGCGTCGAGGGCGGCGTGGATCGTGGCGATCGAGCGCTCGCGGTCCGGGCGGCCCTCGATCGACATCGGCATGCCGCCGAGTCCGATCGCGCCGACCTGGAGGTCGCCGAGAGTGCGCTGCTTCATGAATGCTCCTTCGCAGTGGGGTGGGTGGTCACCAGGCGTAGTCCTCGGGGGCTGTCCGGTGGCCGGGGAAGATCTCGTCGAGGCGCGCGAGGGCCTCGGCGTCGAGGGTGATGTCGACGGCGGCGACGGCGCTCTCGAGCTGTTCGAGCGTCCGCGGCCCGGTGATCGGACCGGTGACGGCGGGCTGGTGGAGGAGCCACGCCAGCGCCAGCTCGCCGGGCGCCTCGCCGCGCTCGCGGGCGAACGCCTCCCACTGCTCCAGCGCGGGACGGTGCTCCTCGATCGCGGCGAGGGTGCGCTCGGAGGAGCGGCGCCCGCCCTCCGCGGTCTTCTCGAGCACGCCGCCCAGCAGTCCGCCCTGCAGCGGCGACCAGGGGATGACGCCGAGCCCGTAGTGCAGCGCGGCGGGCAGGACCTCGCGCTCGACGTCGCGGACGAGCAGGTTGTAGATCGACTGCTCGGAGGCGAGGCCGGTGAAGTGGCGGGCGCGCGCCGCCTCCTGCGCCTGGGCGAGGTGCCAGCCGGCGAAGTTGCTGGAGCCGACGTAGAGGACCTTGCCCTGCTGGACGGCGACCTCCATCGCCTGCCAGATCTCGTCCCAGGGAGTCGTCCGGTCGACGTGGTGGAACTGGTAGAGGTCGATGTAATCCGTCTGCAGGCGGCGGAGGCTCTCGTCGAGCGCGCGGCGCAGGGTGAGCGCCGAGAGGCGGCCGCCGTTGGGCCAGGAGTCGCGGCCGCGCTCGGCTCCGGGAGCGGCGAACTCGCCCATGTCGCCGAAGACCTTGGTCGCGAGGACGGTGCGCTCGCGGCGCTCGCCGCCCTGCGCGAACCAGCGGCCCACGATCTCCTCGGTGGCGCCGCGGCCGGCCTCGCCTCCGTACACGTTGGCGGTGTCGAAGAAGTTGACGCCGAGCTCGTGCGCGCGGTCCATGATCGCGAACGAGTCGTTCTCCTCGGTCTGCATGCCGAAGTTCATGGTGCCGAGGACGGTGCGGGAGACGGACAGGCCGGTGCGGCCGAGGTGCGTGTACTGCATGGTCCCAGTCGACTCCGATTCGGGCCGCGTGTCCAACAGGTGCTCGGCATGGGTGCGATCGACGGGGGAGGTCAATCGGGGGCGCGCCGTCCAGGGGCCGCCCCGCGCCCCGCCTCGGGTCTGCGCGTCGGCCGGGTCCAGCGGCCTCGACCGGATCGCCCGCGGCCCGCTGGGCGCGGTGGCGCGCGGCCGCCCGGGTGCCGGGTTAGAGTCGCGGAATGGTCCGGACGACGCAGCGCCTCGTGATCGCCCTCTCCGCCGTGGTCCTGCTCGCCGGCTGCACGGCGGAGGCGACGAGCCCCGCCGCCGCACCAGCCAAGCCGACAGCCTCCACCGCGCCGCCCGCCGCCGGGGCCGAGTCCACGCCGCGGCCGGTGCCGAGCGTCTCGGCCACTCCCGCACCCGTCGAGGACGTCTCGGGCGAGTGCGTCGTCCAGGCGCTCGACGAGGGGACGCTCGACGGCGTCGACCTCGAGCGCGTGCGCGACCGCGGCGCCCGCGTCGGCGCGACCGGGACGGCGAGCACCGCCTCCGACGGCGCCCCGGCCTCCTACCTGGTGGCAGCGGGCGACATCAGCGAGCGGATCGCGGACCGGTTCTGCATCAGCTCCGACTACCTCTCCGCGCTGAACTCGGTGCGCCGCGACGGCGTCGACATCGACAGCCTCTACGGCGGCGACACCCTCAACCTCCGCCCGACGACCGTCCTGAGCGTCGGCGACCAGAACGGCCGCGTCCTCGACAACGCCGAGCCCGACGACCTCCCCGCGCAGACCGGCTGACGCCGCTCCCGCCCGCGCCCGCTGCCACTCCTCCCGCCTCGCAGCAGCACGCGACCACCGCGGAAGGCGCGGATCCGACGGCGCGTGCGCGGCGCTCAGCCCAGGACGCCGATCAGGACCGCCGACACGGCGACGGTCGCCGCGAGCCCGGTCGTCCGCGAGCGGCGGCGCGCCGGGTCCTCGAACCACGGCAGCCCGTCCCAGCGCAGCACGGCGCCGGCCGCCCCGGCCGCGGTGAGAGCCACCAGCACGGCCCAGGGGAGCAGCGTCAGCGCCGACCAGTCGACGAGCGCCCGCCCGAGCAGCAGCACGGCGACGGCCTCGACGCCGCGGGCGAGCGTCCGGACGCGGTCGCGGTCGAGGAACCCGGCCGCCCGGCGCCGGGGGATGCTCCCCAGGGCGAAGCGGCCGACGGTGAACGCGACGACGAGCAGGACGAGGATCGAGGCGATCATCACGACTCCTCCCCGGCGCGCTGCAGCAGGCGCAGACCGAGCTCGTCGACCGAGCTCGCCGTGTCCCCGTTGACGAACACGGCTAGGCCGCGCTCCCGGTCCATCGCGAGCATCGTCGAGTAGCCGGAGGTCCCTCCGTTGTGCCAGGTCACGGATCCTCCGTCCTCCGACTCCGAGGTGAACCAGCCGAGGCCGATCCGCGCCCCGTCGGCGTCGAACCGGGGATCCAGGACGCTCGCCGCGGGCACCCCCAGCGCGGGGTCGTCGGTGAGGAGGGCCTGCGCGTAGCGGGCCATGTCCGCCGCCGTGGAGCGGACGCCGCCCGCCGGCGCGTAGCCCGCCATCGTCCACGCGTCGACGGACCGCCCGCTCGCCGAGAAACCGGTCGGCGCGTCGGCGGGGAGGGCGTCCGCGGTCTCCGGGACGGAGGTCGCGGACATCCCGAGCGGAGCGAGGACGCGCTCGCGGAGGAGGTCGGCGTAGTCGCGGCCCTCGGCGCGGGCGAGCGTCTGGCCCAACACCGCCGCACCGAGGTTCGAGTAGGCGTGCACGTGCTCGCCCTGGTCCGCCTCGGCGGCCTGCCGGAGGACGTCGTCGGCCGACCAGCCCGCGTAGGGGTCCGTGCCGCGCAGCTGGGCGAACCGCGTCGAGGCGAGGTCGCCGACACCGGTGGGGAGGCGCGGCAGGCCGGAGCGGTGGGTCGCCAGCTCCTCGAGCGTCCCGGTGAAGCCGCCGACGTCGGCGTGCTCCGCGGCGGGGTCCTCGAGCCCGACCGTCCCGTCGGCGGCGCTCCGGGCGAGGAGGAGCGCGGTCATCGTCTTCGTGACCGATCCGATCTCGACCTCGGTCCGCTCGTCGGCTCCGAGTCCGCCGTAGCGCACGCCGTCGGGCGTGATCACGGCGGCGACGAGGTGGTTCCGCGCCCCGTCCCCGACGTCGGTCCGGAGCCACCCGGCGATCTCGGCGTCGCCCGTCGCCTCGGTCGAGAGGGTGGGAGCGGAGGGACGGAGCAGCACTCCGCCGAGCAGGACGACGGCCGCGGCGGAGGCGGCGGCGAGGGCGAGGCGGCGGCGGGTCATCGGGGTCCTCCGGAGGCGAGCAGGATCACGAGCAGGGGGACGAGCCGCTCCGGCGGAACGCCGTAGCGGCCGCGGCCGCGCGCCTCCAGCCAGCCGGCGGCGACCAGCTGGTTGACGTGGTGGTAGATCTGCCCGGTGGTGCCTGCGCCCTCGCTCTCGGCGAGCTGCGCGACGGTCTCGACTCCGCCGGCCACCGCCTGCAGGAACCGCAGGCGCACGGGGCTGCCCAGCGCGGCGAGCGCGGTCGGCCCGGGGCTCGCTCCCCAGTCGCGCTCGAAGAACGCGTCGGTGCTGAGGCCGTACTGCCACTCGACGGGGCCGGCCGGAGTGGCGACCGAGCCGGCGAAGACGACTCCGCCGGGAGAGGGCAGGCGCTCGCGGAGAGCGGTCAGGGCCCAGAGCGGATCGTCGGCGGCGGGCGCGGCGGGAGTGTCGGCGCGCTCGAGGCGGTCCAGCCGCGCTCGGAGCTCGTCGACCTCGCCGGCGAGGTCTCGGGAGGAGGTCATGCTCCACTATTGCAAACATTCCGTAATCACGGAACTCCGGAGCGGAGCCGGTGCCGCAGGAGTCGCGGTGGTCCAGCTCGACCACCGCGACTCCTGCGGACTCGGATCGCCCGGACGCTCAGCCGAAGTGGCGCGGCAGCACGGCGCCGTTCACCGAGCGGAGCTCGTCCAGCGGCAGCGTGAAGAGGCCCTGCACCTCGACCGCGGGGGTCGCCGCGTCGGTCACGCCGATGCGCAGCACCGGGTAGCCCCGGCCCTCGCAGAGCCCGCGGAACTTCACGTCGTCCTCGCGCGGCACCGACACGAGTACGCGGCCGGTCGACTCCGAGAACAGCGCGGCCGTCGCGTCGACGCCGTCGCGCTCCATCAGCTCGTCGAGCCAGATGCGCGCCCCGACGCCGAAGCGCAGCGCCGACTCGGCCAGCGCCACCACGAGCCCGCCGTCGGCGAGGTCGTGAGCGGAGGCGATGAGCGACTCCTTCGCGCCCGCCGAGATCAGCTCGGCCAGCGCGCGCTCGGCGCCCAGGTCGAGCTGCGGGGGCAGCCCGCCGAGGTGGTCGTGGATCGTGCCGGCCCACGCCGAGCCGTCGAGCTCGTCGCGGGTGGTGCCGAGGAGGTAGAGGTTGTCGCCCTCGTCCTGCCAGCCGGAGGGGATGCGGCGCGCGACGTCGTCGATCACGCCGAGGACGCCGACGACCGGGGTCGGGAAGATCGGCACGTCGCCGGTCTGGTTGTAGAACGAGACGTTGCCGCCGGTGACGGGGATCTCGAGCTCGAGGCAGGCGTCGGCGAGCGCGCCCACGGCCTCGCGGAACTGCCACATCACCTCGGGGTTCTCAGGGCTGCCGAAGTTGAGGCAGTCCGAGACGGCGACCGGGGTCGCTCCGGTGACGGCGACGTTGCGGAACGCCTCCGCCAGCGCCAGGCGGGCGCCCTGCGCCGGGTCGAGCTGGCACCAGCGCCCGTTCGCGTCGGTCGCGACCGCGAAGCCGAGGCCCGACTCCTCGTCGACGCGGACCATGCCGCCGTCGTCGGGGTAGCTGAGCGCGGTGTTGCCGAGCACGTAGCGGTCGTACTGCGAGGTGATCCAGCTCTTGTCGGCGAGGTTCGCCGAGCCCAGGAGCGCCAGGGTCTCGGCGCGCAGCGCGTCGCCGCCGGTCGAGCGGGGCAGGCGGGAGGAGGAGTCGGCCTGCAGCGCGTCGAGCCAGGAGGGGTACTCGATCGGGCGCTCGTAGACCGGGCCGTCGACCGCGACGGTGCGCGGGTCGACGTTGACGATCTCCTCGCCGTGCCAGTTGATGATGAGGCGGCCGGAGTCGGTGACCTCGCCGAGCACGCTGGTCTCGACGTCCCACTTGCCGACGACCTCGAGGAACGCGTCGAGCTTCTCGGGCGTGACGACGGCCATCATCCGCTCCTGCGACTCCGACATGAGGATCTCCTCCGCCGTGAGCGAGGGGTCGCGCAGCAGCACCGAGTCGAGCTCGATGAACATGCCGCCGTCGCCGTTGGAGGCCAGCTCCGAGGTGGCGCACGAGATGCCCGCGGCGCCCAGGTCCTGGATGCCCTCGACGAGGTCCTTGCGGAACAGCTCGAGGCAGCACTCGATGAGCACCTTCTCGGCGAACGGGTCGCCGACCTGCACCGCGGGGCGCTTGGTCGGTCCGCCGTCGGCGAAGGTGTCGGAGGCGAGGATCGACGCGCCGCCGATGCCGTCGCCTCCGGTGCGCGCCCCGAAGAGCACGACCTTGTTGCCGACGCCGCGGGCGTTCGCGAGGTGCAGGTCCTCGTGGCGGAGGACGCCGACGGCCAGCGCGTTGACGAGCGGGTTGCCCTGGTAGACGGAGTCGAAGTAGGTCTCGCCGCCGATGTTCGGCAGGCCGAGGCAGTTGCCGTAGAAGGAGATGCCGGCCACGACGCCGTGCACCACGCGCGCGGTGTCGGGGTCGTCGATCGCCCCGAAGCGCAGCGCGTCCATGACCGCGACCGGCCGGGCGCCCATCGAGATGATGTCGCGGACGATGCCGCCGACCCCTGTCGCCGCACCCTGGAAGGGCTCGATGTAGCTCGGGTGGTTGTGGCTCTCGATCTTGAAGGTGACGGCCCAGCCCTCGCCGACGTCGACCACTCCGGCGTTCTCGCCCATGCCGACCATGAGGTTCTTCTTCATGGCGGGGGAGACCTTCTGCCCGAACTGGCGGAGGTACATCTTCGACGACTTGTAGGAGCAGTGCTCGCTCCACATCACCGAGTACATCGCGAGCTCGCCGCTCGTGGGGCGGCGGCCGAGGATCTCGCGGATGCTCGCGTACTCGTCGGGCTTGAGTCCGAGGGCCGCGTAGGGCTGCTCCCGCTCGGGCGTCGCCTCCGCGTTCGCAGTGGTGTCGGGAACGGCGGTGCGGCTGTCTGCCATGTGCTGGAGGCTCCAGGGGAGGGGGACGGGATGCGCGTCGATCCTACCCGCCGCGGTCGCCGGGGTCCGGGCCCTCCGGTGGAGCGGTGCGGGCACCGGCGCCTAGGATCGGGCGGGTGAAGCGGGCGGCTCTGATCGGGACCGTGCTGTGGGGGCTCTACCAGTGCTTCGGGAACCTCGGAGCGGCGAACATCTCGTCGGACGAGCCCGTGTACCTCGCCGCGGGGTGGGACTACCTGCACGGCGACGTGAGCGCGAACCTCGAGCATCCGCCGACGGCGAAGTACCTGATCGGGCTCGCGCAGGTGCTACTCGGCGAGGGGCTGCTCGCGGGCAGGATCGCCGCCGGCGCGGCCGCGTTCCTCACCGGGGTGGTGCTCTGGCTCTGGTTCCGGCGCGAGCTCGGCCCGACGCTCGCGCTCGTCCCGGCCGGCCTGTTCCTCCTCCTCCCGCGCACCGCCGTGGGCGCCGGCACCCGGATCGACCGCCTCGCGCTCCTGGAGCCGTTCATGGTGCTCTTCGCCGTCGCGGCGATGGCGGCGGCGTGGACCTGGTCGCACGCCTCCCCGGGCAGGCGGAGCGGCTGGCTGATCGCGCTGGCCGGTGCGCTGCTGGCGCTGTCGGTCACCTCGAAGCTGACCACCGCGGTCCTCGCGCCCGTGCTCCTGCTGCCGCTGCTGTGGTCGGGGAGCAGGGCCCGGGCTCTGCGGGGCGGCCTCGCCCTCTCCGTCGCGTTCGTCGTCACCGGGGTGCTCGCCTACCTGCCGGTGCACCCGGTCGAGGCGATCCGGTACCTGCTCGAGTTCCAGTCCGAGCACAACGCCGACGGCCACCTGATCGAGGTCGCCGGGACCGCGTACGTCTTCCCTCCGTGGTGGGCGAACCTGTGGTTCATGGTCGTCGGCATCGGGCCGGCGGCGCTCGCCGTGCTGCTCCTCGGGACCCTGCTGGCCCTGCTCGCTCCGCGGCGCCGTGCGCTGGTGCTCTACCTGGGCGCCGCGACGCTGCTCCTCCTCGTGTTCCACCTGGCGATCAGCTCGGTCGCGCTGCCGCATTACTACGCGGCGTGGGCGTGGCTCCTCTGCGCGCTGGCGGGCATCGGCATCGCGGAGGCGCTGCGCGGCGGGATCGTGCTGCCCGCACCCCTCGCCCGCGGCGCCGGCGCGGTGCTGCTGGCCGCCTCCCTCGTGATCGCGATCGCCACCTCGGCGGGGATCGCCCAGGAGCGGCCGACCGGGATCGCGCGGGTGGCCGACGTGCTGCGCGAGCGCGGCCTCGACGGCGGACTTGTCCTCGCGCAGGGCATGTCCTCGGGCGTCTACGTGCCCTACATCGGCGACCGGGTGACGACCGATCCGTCGTCCGCCGGGATCGTCGCCATCGCGATCGAGCGGTCGGCGCGCTTCCCCGTCGATCCGCGCGTGTCCGCCTACCTCGAGTCGGCGCGGCCCGAGACGGTGCGGCTCGACGACCTCACCCTCGTGCTGGTCGACGGACCGCTGCCGTGACCGCTCACTTCGAGCGGCAGGCCCCCGGATCGACGGCGTCCGTCAGCGAGGCGGCCTGCTCGACCACGGGAGTGAGGACCGAGAGCGGGATGGCGTAGCCGACGTTGTCGACGGAGGCGGCCTTGCCGAAGACGACGCCCGACACGGTGCCCTCGAGAGAGAGCAGCGGGCCGCCCGAGTTGCCCTGGTTGACGACGGCGGCGAGGGTCAGCACCTCCCGTGAGGTCGGTGCTCCGTCGACCATCAGCGAGACCGTGGCGTCGGAGGAGATCTCGGCCGAGCCGAGGGTCAGCGGGCCGCCGAAGGGGTAGCCCGCGACCACCGCGTCGTCCCCGGCGGCGACGGCGTCGTCGAGCGGGAGCGGGGAGGCGTCGAGCCCGTCGACGGCGATCACGGCGAGGTCGGCGGCCGGGTCCAGGTAGACGACGCGGCCGGTGCGCGGGGCCTCGCCCGGCGCCTCGACGACCGGCTGCGAGACTCCGCCGACCACGTGCGCGTTGGTGATCACGCGGTCGTCCGAGACGACGAAGCCGCTGCCCGTCACTCCGACGTCGCAGGCCCAGGCCGTGCCGGAGACGCGCACGACCGAGCGGGTGGCGGCGGCGACCTCCGGGTCGTCGGTCGAGACGTCCGGGATCGCGGGCGCCTGGGTCGGTGCGTCGAGCGCCTCGACGACCCAGGACGTGCCCTCGTCGACCACGGTCGACTGCAGCTGGGCGAGGAAGGCGCGGACGGGGGAGGGGGTGAGGTCGTCGATCGTGCGGATGACCGTCGATCCGGCGACCGAGGTCGTGACGAGGGGGACGCCGAGGAGGGAGACGGCCGAGGTGACGGCGATCCAGACCAGGCCGGAGATCGCGACGCCGGCGACGCCGCCGGCGAGCCGGTCGAGCAGGCCGAGCTTCACGCGGTCGGCTCCGCGGCCGATGACCGCGCCGAGCGTCGCTCCGATCGCGTAGCCGACGCCCAGCAGCAGCACGGCGGTGCCGATCACGGCGAGCAGGCGCCACTCGCTGCCGGCCGCCCACGACGAGACGGCGGGCACGGCGAACGAGGCGCCGATCGCGCCTGCGACGATCCCGGCGAGACCGCCGAGGGTCCGGAGCAGGCCGCGCCGCAGACCGTCGACGAGCGCGCCGATGAGGCTCAGCACGACGATGACGTCGACGATCACGGATGCACCCACGCGGAACTCCTGCCGGTGTCGGGGACGGGTCCTCCAGCATGACCGACGCGGGATGCGCGGACGCCCGGAGGCGGCTGGCAGTCCGCGGCGGCTGAGGTGCGCGGGACGGCGGCGGCGCGGGAGCCGGACGCCTCCGGGCGGGCGCTGCAGCCGAGCGGGCGGTGCCTCCTAGAAGAACGAGATGCAGTACGGCGTCGCGACCGGCGCGAACAGCCGGTCCATCCGCCCCGCCTCGCCCGTGACGCGCGCCAGCCCGGCCTTCGCCAGGATCGACGGCCGCACCGAGCCCAGCAGCAGCGAGCCCAGGTCGGCCACGTCCAGCGCGAGCTCGGCCTCGTCCCCGGTGCGCTCCACGGTGGCGGAGCCGCCCGAGGCGGTGAGGCGGTAGCGGCCGTCGGCGAGCCCGAGCCCGTCGGCCACCTCGACCACGACCGAGCCGTCAGCGGTCCACGGCCGGACCGAGAACGCGGCGGCGACGTCGAGGATCCGCAGCCAGATCAGGTCGCCCACGTGGCTCACCTGCACCACGCGCGCGTCGCGGAGCGCCCAGGTCAGCGGATCGTCCACCGGCGCCATGTCCCAGGTCACCGCGGAGGCGAGGTCGACCGCGCCGAGGTAGCCCCAGAGCGCGAGGTAGGCGTCGGCGCCGGGGGCGACGAGGTCGACGATCTCGAGGGTCTTGTCGTCCTCGGGCCCGACCGCGCGGTAGGTCACGAAGCCGTCGAGCGTCCCCTCCTCGTCGAGGTGGACGGCCGAGCGGACGTCGAGGCCGGGCGTGGTCTCGCCGGACGCGGTGCCGACGGAGTTCGCCTCGTAGCGCGACTGCCGGGTGAGCGAGCCGGGGGTCGACGCCTGGAACGCGGCGAACACCGCGGGGATGCGCGGCTGCAGCCAGCTCGTCGCGACCACCTCGACGCGGCCGGCGGGCTCGGTCTGCAGGCCGAAGCGCGGTCCGGTGTCGACGCGGATCGAGCGGGTGAAGGCCGCGCGGCCGAAGCCGAACCGGCGGTAGATGGAGGCCTCGCTCGCCGTGAGCGCTGCGACCGGGGTGCCGGCCTCCTTCGCCAGGCGCAGGTCCTCGGTGATCATCGCGCGCAGGATGCCGCGGCGCCGGTGCGTGGGCCGCACGGTCACCTGCGACACCAGGTGCGCCGGCAGCTCGCGTCCGCCGCCGACCTGCAGGGCACCGGGGAACGCCGCGTAGGTGCCGACCGGCACGCCCGCGCCGTCGAGCCCCTCGGGGGCGGAGGAGTCGACGACCGCGGTGAGCACGCGCTGGTCGGCGACCATGTGCTCGGCCCAGTCGCGCAGCTTCTCCGGCGTGAACTCCTTCTCGTGGAAGCCCGCGTTGATCGCGGTGGCCCACGCGGCGGTGGCGGCGTCGGGACCGCCCTCGTCGTTCAGGGCGGCGGGGAAGCGGCGGAGGTCGAGACCGGTGAGAGGCATCCGTCCAGCCTATTCACCCGGGGTGCGCGGGGGCTGAACCGGTGCGCGAACGGTCACCGCGACGGGCGCGCCCGTAACGCGGACCGCCGTCAGAGCACGGTCCACCGCTTCTCGACCGCCGCGTCCACCGCCTCCGCGAGCTCGTCCAGCCGCCGGGAGTCGAGGCGCCCCGGGTCCGCGGCCGCCCGGATCCGCCCGCTCATCGCTGCGATCGCCGAGCGCCGCCGCGGCAGGGTCGCGGTGAACGCGCAGTCGCGCAGCAGCACCAGCAGCTCGCCCGCCCGGCCCTGCGCCTCCGCGAGGACCTCGAGCCGCCGCTCGAACGGCGACTCCGGGACCGTCACGCGCAGGAACCCGTCCGGATCCTGGAACGCCGCCGGCGGATCCGGGACCCGCGCGAGCAGCGCCAGTGCGGCGCCCAGCTCGTCCAGATCGCCCTCGTGCGCCAGCTCCCGCAGCCGCGAGTCCACGTCCTCGGCCGGCCCCGCCCCGAGCTCCACCGTCCGCAGCACGAGCGCGTCGAGCCGGCGCTCCTCCTCCTCGCCCGGGACCGACGGAGTCGCCGACCACCACGAGAGCACCGGAGTCGCGGCCACCGCGTGCTCGCCGATCCGCCGCTCCAGCGCGATCAGCAGGTCCTCCCGCGCGGCGAGCGCCACCAGCGCGTCCACGTCGACGTGGAGCAGGGTGCCCGAGGCGGGCGGCGCCACCAGCCGGCGTCCGGAGGGAGGGACGGTCTCCGCCCGCGTCCTCGCCCCGGGTCCGCGCTCGCTCGCCCGCAGGATCTCCTCCTCGAGGGTCCGCCGGGGTCGTCGTCGTCCGCTTCCGCGCGCCATGCCGTCACGCTACCGTCGGCCGCATGACCCGGTTCCTCGCCCTCCTCCGCGGAGTGAACGTCAACGGCTGCACCGTCCGCAGCGCCGAGCTCGCCGAGACGGTCGCCGGGATCGGCGTGGACCGGGTGCGGACGGTCCTCGCGAGCGGCAACGCGGCCTTCGACTCCGACCGCCCGGCCGCCGAGCTGAAGCCCGCGCTCGAGGCGGCGCTCGCCGAGCGGTTCGGCTACGACGCCTGGATCGTGCTCGTGACGCAGGAGGCGCTCGCCGCGGTGCTCGCCGCCTACCCGTTCTCGCGGATCGACGAGGAGGCGCATCCGTACGTCGTCTTCGGCTCGGACGAGGAGGCGCTCGACGCCGCGCAGGCCGCGATCGGCGAGCCGGATCCGGCGGTCGAGCTCGTCGCCCGGGGTGCCGGCGTCCTCTACTGGCGCTGCCCGCGCGGCTCCTCGACGGACACGCCGGTCGCACGGATCCTCGCCCGATCCGCCTACCGCTCCACCACGACGACCCGGAACCTGCGCACCGTCGAGAGGCTCGCGACGGCGTGACGTCCGCGGCCGTGGCAGGGCCGTCTCCGGGCTCCGCGAGCGGCACCTCCGGGCGCCTCCGACCTCGGGAGGCGAGGAATCGGGGCTGAGAGTACGCACATTCTTTGGTTAGGCTGTCCTTAGTGCCGGTCCACTCGGACCCTGCGCCGCCTCCCGCACAGCCTCTCGAAAGGGACCCATGCCCCGCGCCACCACGCCCCTCGCCCTGCTCGCCGCCACCGCGCTGACGATCGGCCTCGCCGGCTGCAGCGGCTCGGCCGCCGGAGACGACGCCGCCGCCGACAGCGGCTTCACGCCGATCACGATCGAGCACGCTCTCGGCACCACCACCATCGAGTCGGCGCCCGAGCGCGTGGCGACGGTCAACTGGGCCAACCACGAGGTCCCGCTCGCGCTGGGCGTGGTCCCCGTGGGCATGGCCGTGGCCAACTTCGGCGACGACGACGGCGACGGACTCCTCCCCTGGGTGAGCGAGAAGCTCGACGAGCTCGGCGCCGAGACCCCCGTCCTCTTCGATGAGACCGACGGCATCGACTTCGAGGCCGTCTCGGACACCGACCCGGACGTCATCCTCGCCGCCTACTCCGGCCTCACGCAGGAGGACTACGACACCCTGAGCGAGATCGCCCCCGTCGTCGCCTACCCCGAGACCGCCTGGGGCACCTCCTGGCGCGACATGATCACGCTGAACAGCGAGGCGATGGGCAGGGCCGACGAGGGCGCCGCCCTGATCACCGAGCTCGAGGGCGAGATCGAGGAGAAGGTCGCCGCGCACCCGCAGCTGGCCGGCACCTCGGCGATGTTCCTCACTCACGTCGACCCGACGGACCTCAGCCAGGTCAGCTTCTACACCTCGCACGACACCCGCCCCGCGTTCTTCGAGGACCTCGGCATGGCCACCCCGGGCAGCATCGCCACCGCCTCCGCCGCGACCGACAAGTTCTCGCTCACGCAGAGCGCCGAGCAGGCCGACGCCTTCAGCGACGTCGACGTGATCGTCACCTACGGCGACGACGAGCTCGTGAGCACCCTCAAGGCCGACCCGCTGCTCTCGCAGATCCCCGCGGTCGCCGACGACGCCATCGTGCGCCTGCCCTCCACCCCGCTCGGCACCGCCGCCAACCCGACGCCGCTCTCGATCTCGTGGGTCCTCGACGACTACCTGGACCTGCTCGACGAGGCCGCCGCCAAGGCCGCGCAGAGCACTCCGGCCGCCTGAGCCGGGACCCGACCCGCGTGACCCTCGCCGCTCCTCCCGCCGCCTCGGGCGTCGCCGCCGTGCGCCGCCCGAGGCGGCTGCGCGCCCTCTGGCTGCTCGCGGCCGTGGCCGTGCTGCTCGCCGCCGCCGTGGTGTCGGTGCTGGTGGGGTCGCGGGAGGTCGCGTGGAGCGACGTCGTCGCCGCGTTCGGCGGGTCCACGGACGGATTCGCGCAGGCCGCGGTCGCCAAGCGCATCCCGCGCACCGTGCTCGCCGCGATCGCGGGCGCGGCCCTCGGCGTCGCCGGCGTGCTGATGCAGGGGGTGACCCGCAATCCGCTGGCCGACCCCGGCATCCTCGGGGTGAACACCGGAGCCTCGCTCGCGGTCGTGACGGGCATCGTCTTCTTCGGGCTGACGAGCTCCGCCGCCTACGTCTGGGTCGCGATCGGCGGGGCCGCGGTCGCCGCGGTCTTCGTCTACACGGTCGGGTCGCTCGGGCGCGGCGGCGCGACTCCGCTCAAGCTCGCCCTGGCCGGGGCCGCCACCTCGGCCGCGCTGGTCTCGGTGATCAGCGCGATCGTCCTGCCGCGCGCCGACATCGCGGGCGGCATCCGCTCCTGGCAGATCGGCGGAGTGGGCGGCGCGACGTCCGCGAGCATCGCGCAGGTGCTCCCCTTCCTCCTGGCCGGCCTCGTCCTCTGCGTGCTCTCGGCCAAGAGCCTCAACACCCTCGCGCTCGGCGACGAGCTCGCGGCGGGCCTGGGCGAGCGGGTCGCCCTCGCGCGCGGCGGGGCCGCCCTGGGCGCGGTCGTGCTCTGCGGAGCGACGACCGCGGTCACGGGGCCCATCGGCTTCGTCGGCCTGGTCGTCCCGCACGCCTGCCGCCTCCTCGTCGGCGTCGATCACCGCTGGCTGCTGCCGTTCTCGGCGGTGACCGGCGCCGTGCTCCTGATCGCGGCGGACATCGTCGGCCGCGTCGTCGCGCGCCCGAGCGAGATCGACGTGGGCATCGTCACCGCGCTGGTCGGCGCCCCGGTGTTCATCGCGATCGTCCGCCGCCAGAAGGTGCGCGAGCTGTGACCGCGCTGCTCGAGGCGCCCTCCGCCACCGCCCGCGCCGTCGCGGCCGGCCGCCGCCGCCGCGGGGCCCGCCGCCGGGTCGTCGTCGCCGTGCTCGCTGTCCTGATCGCGGCCGTCCTCGCCGTCTCCCTGCTGGTCGGCCAGACCGTCTACTCGCCCGACGAGGTGCTCCGCGTGATCCTCGGCGAGCAGGTCCCCGGGGCGAGCTTCACCGTCGGGCGCCTCCGCCTCCCGCGCGCCGTCCTCGCCCTGCTGGTGGGCCTGTGCTTCGGGCTCGGCGGAGTGAGCTTCCAGACCATGCTCCGCAACCCGCTCGCCAGCCCCGACATCATCGGGATCAGCGCCGGGGCGAGCGCCGCCGCGGCCTTCGCGATCGTGACGCTCTCGCTCGGGGCGGCGCAGGTCTCGGCCCTCGCGATCGTCGCGGGACTCGTGGTCGCCCTGCTCGTCTACGCCCTGTCCTACCGCAGCGGAGTCGCCGGCACCCGGCTGATCCTGATCGGCATCGGGGTCGCCGCGATGCTCGACTCCCTCACCGCCTACGTGCTCTCGCAGGCCGCCGCGTGGGACCTGCAGGAGGCGTCCCGCTGGCTCACCGGGAGCCTCAACGGCGCGAGCTGGAGCGAGGTCGTGCCGGTCCTCGCCGCGGTCGTCGTCCTCACCCCCGTCCTGCTCTCGCGCTCGCGCGACCTCTCCGCCACGCAGCTCGGCGACGACACCGCCTCCGCGCTCGGCATCCGCGTGAACGCCACCCGCCTCGTCGTGATCGTCGCCGCGGTCGGGCTGATCGCCTTCGCGACGGCCGCCGCCGGCCCGATCGCGTTCGTGGCCTTCCTCTCCGGCCCGATCGCCGCCCGCCTGATCGGGCCCGGCGCGTCGCTCCTCATCCCCTCGGCCCTCGTCGGCGCGCTGCTCGTGCTCGTCGCCGACTTCGTCGGGCAGTTCGGGCTGGGCCTGCGCTACCCGGTCGGAGTGGTCACCGGCGTCCTCGGGGCGCCGTACCTCGTCTACCTCATCGTCCGCAGCAACAGAGCGGGAGGCTCACTGTGACCACCGCGCACACCCTGACGGCCGAGGGGGTCACCCTCGGCTACGGCGACCGGACCGTCGTCGACGGCCTCGACCTCGTCGTCCCGCCCGGCCGCATCACCGCGATCGTCGGAGCGAACGCCTGCGGCAAGTCGACGCTCCTGCGCTCGATGTCGCGCCTGCTCGCGCCCCGCTCCGGCGCCGTGCTGCTCGACGGCAGGGCCGTGCACCGGACGCCGGCGAAGCAGCTCGCCCGCACGCTCGGCCTCCTCCCGCAGTCGCCGATCGCCCCGGAGGGCATCACCGTCGCGGATCTCGTCGGCCGCGGCCGCCATCCGCACCAGGGGATGCTGAGCCGCTGGAGCGCCCACGACGACGAGGCCGTCGCGACCGCGCTCGACGCGACCGACACCGCCGCCCTGGCCGACCGCTCCGTCGACGAGCTCAGCGGCGGGCAGCGCCAGCGCGTCTGGATCGCGATGGCCCTCGCGCAGGAGACCGACGTGCTGCTGCTGGACGAGCCGACCACCTTCCTCGACGTCAGCCACCAGATCGAGGTGCTCGACCTGCTCGTCGACCTCAACCGCACCCGCGGGACGACGGTGGTGATGGTCCTGCACGACCTCAACATGGCCGCCCGCTACGCCGACCACCTCGTGGCGATCGCGCACGGCGCGGTGCACGCCTCCGGCAGCCCGGCCGCGGTGCTCACCGAGGAGACGGTGCTCGCCGTGTTCGGCCTCGACAGCCGCATCATCACCGACCCGACCTCGGGCACTCCGCTCATGCTCCCCCTCGGGCGGCACCGCCTCGCCCCCGAGCGGATCGACGCCCCCGGCGGCGCGCAGATGACGGACGTGTAAACGGTTCCACACGGCGGCCGGGGGGCGTATACGATACCTGCAGTCCGCGGCGGACGACCGTCATCGGCGGAACCGCCGAACGCCTGCCCCCGATCAGAGGTCCTCCCCGCCGTGACTGCATCCCCGACGCGCCCCGACGCCTCCGCCCTCCGCGGCGTCCGCGCGCTCCTGTTCGACCTCGACGGCGTGCTCACGCCGACCGCCGACGTCCACATGCAGGCCTGGTCGCGGCTGTTCACGGAGTACCTCTCCTCGCGCGGGATCGCCGAGGGCTACACCGACGCCGACTACTTCCGGTACATCGACGGACGCCCGCGGTACGACGGCGTCCGGGCGCTCCTCGCCTCGCGCGGCATCACCCTCCCCGAGGGCGCGCCCGAGGACGACCCGTCGCTCGAGACCGTCTGCGGGCTCGGCAACCGCAAGAACGACGCCTTCAACCGCACCCTCGCCGAGACCGGCGTCGCTCCCTACCCGGGCTCGCTCCGCTTCGTCGACGCCGCGATCGCCGCGGGCGTGCAGGTCGCCGTCGTCACCTCCTCCCGCAACGGCGTGCCGGTGCTCGAGGCGGCCGGCCTCCGCGACCGCTTCGAGGTCGTCGTGGACGGGCTCCTCGCCGCCGAGCGCTCGATCGCCGGCAAGCCCGCGCCCGACACCTACCTCTACGCGGCCGAGCTCCTCGGCCTCCCGGCCGCCGAGTGCGCCGTCCTCGAGGACGCGCACTCCGGAGTCGCGGCAGGCCGCGCGGGCGGCTTCGGCCTCGTCGTCGGCGTCGACCGCGGAGTCGGGGCCGACACCCTGCTCGAGCACGGCGCCGACCTGGTCGTGGACGACCTGGCCGAGCTGCTCCCCTTCCTCCCCACCGCTCCCGCCCCCGAGGACGCCGCATGAACCCCATCACCTCCGACCCGCTCGACCGGAACCGCTTCCCGATCGACGAGTGGGCCCTCGTCGAGACCGAGTTCGCCTCCGAGCTGCAGGGCCGCACCGAGACGCTCTTCGCCACCGGCAACGGCTACCTCGGCCTCCGCGGCAACGTGGAGGAGGGGCGCGACGGCTACGCCTACGGCACCTTCATCAACGGGTTCCACGAGACCTGGCCCATCCGCCACGCGGAGGAGGCGTTCGGCTTCGCCCGCGTCGGCCAGACCATCGTCAACGTGCCGGACGCCAAGATCATCCGCCTCTACGTCGACGACGAGCCCTTCGTGCTGAGCGAGGCCGACGTCCTCGCCTACTCGCGCCGCCTCGACTTCGCGAACGGCGTGCTCACCCGCGAGCTGGAGTGGCGCACCCCCTCCGGCAAGCGCGTCCTGATCCGCTCGCGCCGCCTGGTCTCGTTCACCGACCGGCACCTCGCGATCCTCGACTACGAGGTCGAGATGCTCGACCACGACGCGTCCGTGCTGATCTCGAGCCAGATCCTCAACCGCCAGGACGGCGTCGACGAGTACCACGCCCCCTCCGGCAGCGAGGGGGCCGGCTTCGACCCGCGCAAGGCGGAGTCGTTCGAGGACCGCGTGCTCCAGCCGCGCCTCAAGCGCGTCAGCGGCACCCGCTACCTCCTCGGCTACCGGACCACCAACTCCCAGATGACCGTCGCCTGCGGCGCCGAGCACCAGCTCGAGACCGAGAACGAGTGGGACCAGACCTCCCAGATCGACGACGACCTCGCCAAGCACGTCTACCGCGTGAAGGCCAAGGCCGGCCGGCCGGTCCGCCTGGTCAAGACGCTGACCTACCACACCTCCCGCGGCGTGCCCGTGCGCGAGCTCGCCGACCGCTGCGACCGCACGCTCGACCGCGCCCGCGAGACGCCGGTCGAGGAGCAGTTCGTCAAGCAGCGCGAGTGGCTCGACGACTTCTGGACCCGCTCCGACGTGCAGCTGGACGGCCAGCCCGCCATCCAGCAGGCCACCCGCTGGAACCTCTTCCAGCTCGCCCAGTCCACCGCCCGCACCGACGGCGGCGGAGTCGCGGCCAAGGGCGTCTCGGGCTCCGGCTACGGCGGCCACTACTTCTGGGACACCGAGGTCTACGTCCTCCCGTTCCTCAGCTACACGGCGCCCCTCGTCGCCCGGAACGCCCTGCGCTTCCGGCAGAACATGCTCGAGGCCGCCCGGGCGCGCGCCTCCGAGCTCAACCAGCGCGGCGCGCTCTTCCCCTGGCGCACCATCAACGGTCAGGAGTCGTCGGCGTACTACGCCGCCGGCACCGCTCAGTACCACATCGACGCCGACATCTCCTACGCGCTCATGCAGTACGTGGGTGCCACGGGCGACGACGACTTCCTCGCCCGCGGAGCGATCGACATCCTCGTCGAGACCGCGCGGATGTGGGCCGATCTGGGCTTCTGGCGCAGCAACGGCGACGATCACTTCCACATCCACGGAGTGACGGGGCCGGACGAGTACACGACCGTCGTCAACGACAACCTGTACACGAACGTCATGGCCCGGGCGAACCTCCGCTCGGCCGCACGCGCCGTCGAGCTGCTGAAGGCCGTCGAGCCCGCCGCGTACGAGCGGATGGCCGACCGCCTCGCTCTCGACGAGGGCGAGGTGCTCGAGTGGGCGCGCGCCGCCGAGAAGATGCACATCCCCTTCGACGCGCGGGCGGGCATCCACCCGCAGGACGCGGCCTTCCTCGAGAAGGAGCTGTGGGACCTCGAGAACACCCCCGCGAGCAAGCGCCCGCTGCTGCTGCACTTCCACCCGCTGGTGATCTACCGCTTCCAGGTGCTCAAGCAGGCCGACGTCGTGCTCGCGCTGCTGCTGCAGGGCAACGAGTTCACCGCCGAGCAGAAGCGCGCCGACTTCGAGTACTACGACGCGCTGACCACCGGTGACTCGACCCTCTCGGCCGTCGTGCAGTCGATCATCGCCGCCGAGGTCGGCTACAGCGACCTGGCCCGCCACTACTTCCTGTCGGCGCTGTTCGTCGACCTCGCCGACCTGCACCGCAACACCGCGGACGGCATCCACGTCGCCTCGACGGGCGGCGTCTGGAGCGCCCTCGTCTACGGCTTCGGCGGGATGCGCGACCACGGCGGCCGGATCACGCTCGATCCGCGCCTTCCCGACGACTGGGACCGCCTCGCCTTCCGCATCACCCTCCACGGCACGCGCGTGCGCGTCGAGGTGACGCAGACCGAGGTCCTGCTGACGGTCGAAACCGGCGACTCCGCCGCGATCACCGTCCGCGACGAGCGCGTGCACGTCGCCGCCGGCAGCCCCGTGCGCGTCCCGCTCACGCACCAGGGCCGCCGCCTGCACGGCGCGCCGACCACGTCCGACATCGAGGGCACCCGCCGCTCCGACGGCACCGTGATCACCGCCTCGATCCCCACCATCTCGATGACCCCCGAGCCCGAGGTCCTGACCGGGCCCTGAGCGGCGCCGCGAACATCGCCCATCACGCACGAGACCCCCGGCCGGAACCGGGGGTCTCGTGCGTCGCGGGCGGGCGGAGCCGGCCGGATCGGATGCGTCAGGCGGAGGCGAGCAGCGAGCGCAGCGCCGACGTGAAGAACGTCAGCCCGTCCACACCCGAGCGCATCGCGGCGGCCGTGTCGGGCCCGAAGCCCTCCTCGACGGCGTGCTCCGGGTGCGGCATGAGCCCCACCACGTTGCCGCGGCGGTTGCTGATGCCGGCGATGTCGTTCATCGAGCCGTTCGGGTTGTGGCCGAGGTAGCGGACGACGACGCGTCCCTCCGCCTCGAGCTCGAGCAGCGTGTCGGCCGAGGCGATGTAGCCGCCCTCGCCGTTCTTCAGCGGGATCGT
Organism: Rathayibacter sp. AY1A5; assembly: GCF_002930875.1. Lineage (NCBI taxonomy): Bacteria > Bacillati > Actinomycetota > Actinomycetes > Micrococcales > Microbacteriaceae > Rathayibacter > Rathayibacter sp. AY1A5. The sequence goes on from NZ_PSTM01000010.1 coordinate 124,499, forward strand.
GATCTCCTGGCCGGGCTCGAAGCCGTTCGTCCAGGCGGTCTCGGTGCTCGCGACCATCAGGCGCTGGTCGCGGCAGACGAAGGATCCGATGTCGTTCGCGATCAGGCCGCCGGGCAGCAGGTGCGCCTCGGTGAGCATCTGGAAGCCGTTGCAGATGCCGAGGACCGGGGTCCCGGCGTTCGCCGCGTCGACGACCTCGCGCATGATCGGGGAGTGGGAGGCGATGGCGCCGCAGCGCAGGTAGTCGCCGTAGGAGAAGCCGCCGGGCAGGACGATCGCGTCGACGCCGTCGAGGTCGTGGTCGCCGTGCCACAGCGCGACCGGCTCCGCACCCGCGAACCGGACGGCGCGCTGGGCGTCGCGGTCGTCGAGCGAGCCGGGGAAGGTGATGACGCCGATCCTCATCGGGCGGCCTCCGCCGGGTAGTGGATCCCGACGACGTCCTCGATCACCGAGTTCGAGAGCATCTCGTCGGCGATGCGCTGCACCGAGGCGCGCACCTCGTCGGTCACCTCGTCGACGGTGATCTCGAAGCGCTTGCCCACCCGCACGCCGTGGAGGGCGGAGTGGCCCAGCCGCGCGAGCGCGCCGGCGACGGCCTTCCCCTGCGGGTCGAGCAGCTCGGCCTTGGGCATGACTTCAACGACGATCGTGGGCACCGTGTTCTCCGGAGTCTCGGGGGAGTGCGGTCTTCCGCGCGACCATCGTACCCGCGGGGGTCCCCGCGGTCGGCGGCGCTCAGGAGGTCGTGACGCGGACGGCGTTCGCCCAGGGGTCCTCGAAGGCGAGGGTGCGGCCGTCGTCGCGGGTGGCGACTCCGGAGCGGGCCAGCCGCTCGCCGAGCGCGCCGAGGTCGTCGGCGCCGGGCACCACGATCTCGACCTGTCCGAGGCCGAGGGCCTGCTGCCGGCGTCCGGCGCCCGCCGAGTTCCAGGTGTTCATCGCCATGTGGTGGTGGTAGCCGCCCGCCGAGACGAAGAGCGCCTGCCCGCCGTACGCGATCGTCGTCTCGAAGCCGAGCCGGTCGACGTAGAACTCCTTCGCGGTGGCGACGTCGCCCACGCTCAGGTGCACGTGGCCGACGGAGGCGCCGCCGAGGCGCGGCTGCGCGATCGACTCCTCGGTGAGGTGCTCCTGCAGGAACGCGTTCGGGTCGAGGAAGAGCGTGCTCATCTCGATCCGCCCGTGCGTCCACGACCACTGCGTGCGGTCCCGGTCCCAGTACATCTCGACGCCGTTGTGCTCGGGGTCGTCGAAGTAGAAGGCCTTGCTGACCAGGTGGTCGGAGCTGCCGGTGAAGGAGCCGGGGTGCCGGCTCGCGACGCTGTACACGGCCGCGGCGAGCGCCGCCTCCGATTCGAAGAGGATCGCCGTGTGGAAGAGGCCGGCGCTGCGCGGCGAGGCGTGCACCAGCTCGGGCGCGTGCTGGAGGATCACGGCCGGCACTCCGCCGCGGCCGAGCACCGCGACCGGTCCGTCGTGCGAGAGCAGCTCGAGCGTCACGGCGTCGCGGTAGTAGGCGATCATCCCGTCGAGGTCGGCGACGCGGAGGGTCACCGCGCCCATCGCGGTGTCGGGAGCGAGCAGGTCGGGGGAGGAGGTGGTCACGGCGGAGACGCTACCCGCTTTTGGTTGACGCTACAACCATTCAGAGTGGCGAGCGCTCATAGGAACCGCATAAGCAGCGTCCAGGCGACGCGGGGAGGCCGGGCATGGAATGGGAACCGGTCGCCGTCAGGGGCGGCCCCGGCACGAGGACGACACCATGAACGAGCGACACGAATCCGACGAGCGAGAGCTCACCGACCAGCCCGCCACCACCGAGGCGACGGGCGCCGACGAGGTGCGCGCGCTGCGCGCGGACGACCGCCGTCGTCGTCGTCGGGCGCTGATCGCCGGCGGCCTCGGCCTCGCCGTGCTGATCGGAGTGACAGCAGGCGGAGTCGCCACCGCCGGCCGCACCGAGGCGGCCTCCTCCGCCTCGGCCGGCGCCGCTACGATCGTCTACCCCGGCGGCTCGCGGGGATCCTTCGGCGGCGGGTACGTGATCGTCCCCTCCTGGGGCGGATCGACGCAGGGCGGCTCCTCCCCGTACGGCTCGACGCAGGGCGGCTCCTCCGCCGCCGAGCCGGCCACCGGCGCGACCGACGCCGTGGCCGCGAGCACCGCGCAGACCGCCGGCGTCGTCACGATCACCTCCGAGCTCACCTACCAGGGCGCCCGCTCGGCCGGCACCGGCATGATCCTCACCTCCGACGGCATGATCCTCACCAACAACCACGTCGTCGAGGGCGCCACCGCGATCTCGGTCACGGTGGAGTCGACGGGCCGCAGCTACACCGCCCGCGTCGTCGGCACCGACGCGACGAACGACGTCGCCGTCCTGCAGCTGGAGGACGCCTCCGGCCTCACCCCCGCCTCGCTCGACACGGACGGGGTCGCTGTGGGCGACACCGTGACCGCCGTCGGCAACGCGGGAGGGACGGGCGACCTGGTCGCCGCCACCGGCACGGTCACGGGTCTCGATCAGCAGATCACCACCCGCTCCGAGTCGGGGATCTCCGCCGAGACGCTGACCGGGCTGATCCAGACCGACGCCGACATCGTCTCCGGCGACTCCGGCGGCCCGCTCGTCGACTCCGCCGGCCGCGTCGTGGGGATGGACACCGCCGCCTCCAGCGGGACGGCCGACATCACCGGCTTCGCGATCCCGATCTCGAAGGCCCTGGACATCGTCGCCACCATCGAGGCGGGCGCCGACACGGCCACCGTCGAGATCGGCTACCCGGCCTTCCTCGGCGTCTCCCTCTCCTCCGGCACCGCGTCGCCGACCTCGCGCGCGCTCGCGACCACCGCGTCCGGCGCCGTGATCGGCGGAGTCGTCGAGGGCGGGCCGGCCGCGCAGGCGGGCCTCGAGGCGGGGGACGTCGTCACCGCGGTCGACGGGGTCGCCGTCGCCTCGGCCGATCAGCTGTCCGCCTCGCTCGCGCAGCGCGAGCCCGGGGAGTCGGTGACGATCTCGTGGACCGACTCCGCGGGCGCCGCCCGCTCCGCCCAGGTCGTGCTGGTCGAGGGTCCGGTCGCCTGATCGGAGCCTCCGCGGGGCCGCCGGAGCGTTCCCGGCCGTTCACCCGGACGAGCGCGCCACGCCGCCCGTTGTTTTGATCCGCTCAAGACAACTCGGGTAGTGTCCTCGGTATGACGACAGTGGACGAGCGGCTCCGAGCCTGCGGGCTCAAGGTCACCGCCACCCGGCGCGCGGTGCTCCTCGCTCTCGAGGAGCACCCGCACTCCGGGGTGGACGCGGTCCTGGCCCGAGTGCGCGAGGGCCTCCCCGAGGCCTCGGCGCAGGCCGTCTACGGAGTGCTCTCGGCGTTCACCGACGCCGGGATCGTCCGCCGCATCGAGCCGGAGGGCCACCCCCGCCGGTTCGAGCTGCGGGTCGGCGACAACCACCACCACGTGGTGTGCCGGCGCTGCGGGGCCGTGGCCGACGTCGACTGCGTCGTCGGGGAGGCGCCGTGCCTGCATCCGCAGACCGCGAGCGGCTTCGCCGTGGACACCGCCGACGTCACGTTCTGGGGCACCTGCCCCGACTGCCTGGCCCTGGCCCACTGACCGACATCCGCTACACCGCAGCGGCGGGCCCCGTGCCCCTCGCCGACAGGAGGAACATGACCGAGGAACGATTCACCACCACGAACTCCGGAGCACCGGTCGCGAGCGACGACCACTCGCTGAGCGTCGGAGCCGACGGACCCCTCGCGCTCCACGACCACTACCTCGTCGAGAAGCTGGCCCAGTTCAACCGCGAGCGCATCCCGGAGCGGGTCGTCCACGCCAAGGGCGGCGGAGCCTTCGGACGCTTCACCACCACCGCCGACGTCAGCGCCTACACACGTGCCGCGCTCTTCCAGCCCGGAGTCGAGACCGAGATGCTCGCGCGGTTCTCCACGGTCGCCGGCGAGCAGGGCTCGCCCGACACCTGGCGCGACCCCCGCGGCTTCGCGCTGAAGTTCTACACGAGCGAGGGCAACTACGACCTCGTCGGCAACAACACCCCCGTCTTCTTCATCCGCGACGGCATCAAGTTCCCCGACTTCATCCGCTCGCAGAAGCGCCTGCCCGGCAGCCACTTGCGCGACCACGACATGCAGTGGGACTTCTGGACCCTCTCGCCCGAGTCGGCCCACCAGGTCACGTGGCTCATGGGCGACCGCGGCCTCCCCTCCTCGTGGCGGCACATGGACGGCTTCGGCTCGCACACCTACCAGTGGATCAACGCCGCCGGCGAGCGCTTCTGGGTCAAGTACCACTTCAAGACCGATCAGGGCGTCGAGATCCTGAGCCAGGAGCAGGCCGACCAGATCGCCGGTGAGGACGCGGACTTCCACATCCGCGACCTGTCCTCCGCCATCGACCGCGGCGACTTCCCCTCGTGGACGCTGTCCGTGCAGGTCATGCCGTACGAGGACGCGAAGAGCTACCGGTTCAACCCGTTCGACCTCACCAAGGTCTGGCCCCACGCGGACTACCCGCTGATCGAGGTCGGCACCATGACGCTCGACCGGAACCCCGAGAACTACTTCGCGCAGATCGAGCAGGCGGCGTTCGCCCCCTCGAACTTCGTGCCCGGGATCGCGGCAAGCCCCGACAAGATGCTCCTCGCGCGCATCTTCAGCTACGCCGACGCGCACCGCTACCGCATGGGGACCAACCACGCGCAGCTGCCGGTGAACGCGCCGAAGTCGCCCGTGCACTCGTACTCGAAGGACGGCCCCATGCGGTTCGACTTCCAGAAGTCCGAGGTGCCCGTCTACGCGCCGAACACGATGGGCGGCGCCCACGCCGATCCCGCCCGGGCGGCGGAGTCGGCCGGCTGGGAGACCGACGGCGAGCTGACGCGCGCCGCGGCGACCCTCCACCCGGAGGACGACGACTTCGGTCAGGCGGGGACGCTCTACCGCGAGGTCCTCGACGACGACGCGCGCGCCCGCCTGGTCGCGAACATCGCCGGCCACGTGTCGAAGGTCACCCGTCCGGAGCTGCGGCAGCGCGTGCTCCAGTACTGGGCGAACGTCGACTCGTCGCTCTCGCAGCGCGTCGCCGAGGCGCTCGAGCCCTCGGCTCCCGGTGCGGACGTCTCCCCCGAGGCGGTCGGCATCGGGGCGTAGTCCCGGCATCCCCTCGAGGAGCGCGCGGTACCGGAGCGATCCGGGCCGCGCGCTCCTCGTCGTTTCCGGGGAGGGTCCTTCCACTCGGTGGAGTCGGACCCCGCGCGCGGGTGCCCGCCTCGGTCCGATGCAGCCGGCTCGGACCCCGGATCCGCCCGCGGAACCGGGCGCCGACGGGGAGGACCCCCGATCCCGACACGCCCGGGATGTGCGATTTCGGCCCGTCGTTTGACAGCACCGCGATCGCTGCGTAACTTATTCCGAGTCGCCACAAAGGCCGCAGGGAAACGGAAAGAGCAGCAGCTCCTACGTCCCGGCCTCAATCGGGACCATCCACTCGGCAAGACAGCTTTTCGGAGCAGGTCTGCCGCACGGATGTAAAGCCTTCGCAGGATCCCTCGGATCCAGCAACTTCGCCGCCCGGCGCAGGACTCAGGTCCTGAACCGAGCAACGTCGGAGCGCCTACGAGCGTGACGACATCGCGAAGAAGCCGGATTTGACACGGCCTGCGGATGTGCTAAGTTATACAAGTTGCCACGGCGACAGGGAGAAAGAAACTTCTCCTAGTCTACCGAGAAGACGCGTATGACGCAAGCAACAACATCTTCGATCACTTCCGTTGTGAAGCACCGTTCTGGTGTGGAGGCGGGATGTGTCCGATTCTTGAGAACTCAACAGCGTGCACTATGTTCAATGCCAATTTTATACCCCGGCCT
>NZ_PSTM01000011.1:0-125108 GCF_002930875.1 Rathayibacter sp. AY1A5
GGGTGACGTAGCCGGGGTTGGAGTCGGTGGGCTCCGGGGAGGCGGTGGGCGCGCCTGCGCCCGCTGCCGCCGCGCCCACCGCCTCCCCGGAGCCCACCGACTCCAACCCCGGCTACGTCACCCCGCTCGTGCGCAAGCTCGCGGGCGAGAACGGTATCGACCTCTCCACCCTCACGGGAACCGGAGTCGGCGGCCGCATCCGCAAGCAGGACGTCCTCGACGCGGTCGAGGCCGCCAAGTCGGCTCCGGCCGCCCCGGTCTCGGCGCCCGCCGCCGCAGCCGCCAAGGCCGCGCGCACCCCGCTCGAGACGTCGCCCCTCCGCGGCACCACGCAGCCGATGTCGCGCCTGCGCAAGGTCCTCGCGCAGCGCGCCGTCGAGTCGATGCAGACGAGCGCCCAGCTCACCTCAGTCATCGAGGTCGACGTCACGGCGGTCGCCCGCTTCCGCGACTCGGTCAAGAAGAGCTTCCAGGAGAAGACCGGCGCCAAGCTGTCCTTCCTCCCGTTCTTCGCCCTCGCGGCGGCGGAGGCGCTCAAGGCCTACCCGGTGATCAACTCGACCCTCGACGGGGAGTCGATCGTCTACCCGGACCACGAGAACATCAGCATCGCCGTCGACACCGAGCGCGGCCTGCTGACCCCGGTCCTCAAGAACGCGTCCGAGCTGAACCTCGCGCAGATCGCCTCCACCATCGGGGACCTGGCCGAGCGCACCCGCAACAACAAGCTGAAGCCCGACGAGCTCGCCGGCGGCACCTTCACGCTGACCAACACCGGTTCGCGCGGGGCCCTGTTCGACACTCCCGTCGTGTTCCTGCCGCAGACCGCGATCCTCGGCACCGGCATCGTCACCAAGAAGCCGGCCGTCGTGCAGGTGGACGGTGCTGACGCCATCGCGATCCGCTCGACCGTCTTCCTCGCGCTCTCGTACGACCACCGCACGGTCGACGGAGCCGACGCGGCGCGCTTCCTGGTCGCGATCAAGGAGCGTCTCGAGGAGGGCTCGTTCGAGAACGACCTCGGCATCTGAGACGCTCCCCCTGAGCGCGCCTCTCACGAGGCCGCTCCGGTGTAGACGTCGCGGATGAGCCAGCCGGCCTCCGTCCTGATGATCAGGACGGAGGCCGCTGTCGTCCCCGGGGCCGTCCGGAGGTGCACGACCGCCGATGCCCCGTTCACGTCGACGAGGACGGCCGACGCCTCCCCCGTCGCCGGGACAGCGGAGGCGGGGCCGTCCGCTGCGTCGCCGAGCGGCGAGTCCGCCGTGACCAGACCGCGGGCGCACTCCCGGTCCCCGCACGCGCGCACCGCGTCGATCAGCACCTCCGCCGCCTGCTCGGCGTCGAGTGAGGTCGCCGCGACCGGAGCCGGCGGTGCCGCGGTCGCCACCGCCGGCGGAGCCGACCGAGCCGGAACGGGCGCGGCTGCGGTCGACGCCTCCGCATCCTGCACCTGCCGATCGGGCCCGCCCGCGAGCGAACCGGCGAGCACCGCTCCCAGCACGATCGCCGTCCCGACGGAGAGCGGTCCCCGACGCCGGACGACGAACGCCCGGAGGCGGTCCTGCCAGCCGTCGAGCGGATGGACCCGCCTGTGCCGGGCAGCCGGAGCGGGCACCGCCTCCCGACCCCGTGCATCCGCGCCGGACGTCGGCAGCGCCCGCACCGCCTCGCCTATCCCCTGCGGATCAGCGAGTCCGTAGAGGTTGCCCTCCAGCGCCAGCAGGTCGCGGTGCCGCGCGAGGGCGGCGACCGGCAGCTCCGGGCAGAGCATTCCGAGGCGCTCCAGGACCCGCTGCAGCGCGTCGCGCGCCGCACGCGGGGTGTGGACGGCGGGCGTCGTCAGCAGCACCAGCGGCCGACCCTCCTCCGTCAGGCCGATGTCGTCCGTCGTCGGAGCCAGCCATGCTCCCTCGAGCGCGGCCGACCGGACCGCGCCCACCACGGGGGCGAGGAGGGTGACCGCGGCGCCGAGTGCGATCCCCCGCTCGACCCGCAGGAACCTCTCGAGTGTGGCGACGACGGGAGGGGCGGTCGAGACGATGCGCCTCCTCGGAGACGACTCCACCCTGACGATGCGTTCGCGGTGGCGGTGCTCGGCGAGCCGAGCCACCGCCGACACCTGTAGCGCCTCGGCCTCCCGCGGCCGCATCGTCCGCTCGGCCGGCGGTGCGGCATTCGGCGCAGGCGTCCGCCGCCTCCCCGTCCGCACTCCGCCGATCCTCCGGCCCTGGACCGTCCCGCTGCTCGTCATGAGGCGAGCCTGACCGCAGGTCGGGGCGGAGGACACCCGTCGATCCCGATCGGTGGACGGATCGGCGCACGTGCCCTCTGTGGAGGAGTCGGATCCGCGTCCGGGGTCCGCCGCCGCGCTCCCGCTCGGTATCCTTGACGTCATGGCACGCAGCACGGAACCGTCGACGAAGGCGGTCAAGGAACCCGGACGTCTCAAGCAGATGTGGCAGGTGTTCCAGATGACCCGCCGCTACGACAGCAGCGCCGTCTGGATCATCCTCCTCGCGCTCCTGCTCCCGATCCTGCTCGGCGTGCTCCTCGGCATCCTGCTCGGCAACGGCAACGGCTTCGTGATCGCGCTGTGGATCATCGTGGGCGTGATGGCCGGCCTGGTCGCCGGACTCGCCGTGCTCTCGCGTCGCGCCGAGCGCGCCGCCTACGGGCAGATCGCCGGGCAGCCCGGCGCGGTCGGCGCCGTCCTGCGAAGCGGACTGCGCGGCACCTGGACCGGCGGCGAGATGCCCGTCGCCGTCAACGGTAAGACCCAGGACGCCGTCTACCGCGCCGTCGGCCGCGGAGGCGTCGTGCTGATCGCGGAGGGCCCCGCCTCCCGGACCAAGCGCATGCTCGAGGACGAGCGGCGCAAGGTGTCGCGGATCCTGCCGAACGTCCCCGTCACCTTCGTGCACGTCGGCTCCGACGCCGATGCGACTCCGCTGCACAAGGTGCCGAGCCGCCTCTCGAAGACGAAGAAGGTCCTCACCAAGGCCGAGGTCCTCGCGGTGAAGAACCGGCTCTCCTCGCTCAACACGTCGCTGCCCATCCCGAAGGGCGTCGACCCCTTCAAGGTGCGCCCTCAGCGATCGCGCTGACGCACGACGCGACAGGCCGGTCGGGATCTCTCCCGGCCGGCCTGTCGCGTCTGCGGCGCGAGTCAGTAGCGGACGAGAACCGTCCCGGCCACCTTGTCGTGGAAGCCGCGCTGGTCCGAGTCCCAGACGAGCGCCGGCACCAGCACGGCCAGCAGCACAGAGCGCACGATCGGGCGCCACACGCCGACCCAGCCCCCGCCGAGACGGATGACGCGCATCCCGAGCAGGCGGTGCCCGATGCTGCCGCCGATGGTGGGGATGAAGACGACCTGCAGCAGGACGAACAGCAGCAGGCTCGCCCAGCGGTCGTAGTCGAAGAACGCGAGCGACAGCAGAGCGGCGACGGCGAAGTCGACGGCCAGGGCGGCGATGCGGCGGCCGGACCGTCCGACCGAGAGGCGGCCCTCTCGGGGGAGGCCGAGACGCTCCCCCGGGTACGAGCTCGGGGCGGCGTCGGCGAAGGTCCTGCGGTCGGCGGCTGGCATCCTCCGATCCTATCCGCGGCGTCTCGGAGCGGACCGAGGAGCGGGTGGTCCGGCAGACGACGTGGAGCCCGACCCCGGACCGGCCCCGTAACATGTCGGAAACAACAGGGACACGGTGGGGAAACCCCCCGTCACTACCCTGGAACGGCTGCGCTCTGCAGCACCCCGTCACGCCATTGGAGACCTTTGCATGTTTAAAGATTCTTCCGAGGTGCTCTCGTTCATCAAGGACACGGACGTCAAGTTCCTCGACATCCGGTTCACCGATCTCCCCGGTGTCCAGCAGCACTTCAACATCCCCGCCTCGACTGTCGATGAGGAGTTCTTCTCCGTCGGTCAGCTCTTCGACGGGTCCTCGATCCGCGGATTCGCGAACATCCACGAATCGGACATGCAGCTGATCCCTGACGTGACCACCGCCTACGTGGACCCGTTCCGCGTCGAGCGCACGCTGATCCTCGTCTTCGACATCTACAACCCGCGCAACGGCGAGATCTACTCCAAGGACCCGCGTCAGGTCGCGAAGAAGGCCGAGAAGTACCTCGCGTCGACCGGCATCGCCGACACCGCGTTCTTCGCCCCCGAGGCGGAGTTCTACATCTTCGACGACGTCCGCTACGAGATCACGCAGAACTCCGCGTTCCACTCCGTCGACTCGGTCGAGGGCGCCTGGAACTCGGGACGCGTCGAGGAGGGCGGCAACCTCGGCAACAAGACGCCCTACAAGGGCGGCTACTTCCCGGTGAGCCCCGTCGACAAGCAGGCCGACCTCCGCGACGACATCTGCCTCAAGCTGATCGACGCCGGCCTCATCCTCGAGCGCTCGCACCACGAGGTGGGCACCGGCGGCCAGGCCGAGATCAACTACCGCTTCGACACGATGGTCCACGCGGCGGACGACATCCTGAAGTTCAAGTACATCGTCAAGAACACGGCCGAGCAGTGGGGCAAGACCGCCACGTTCATGCCGAAGCCGCTCTTCGGCGACAACGGCTCGGGCATGCACACCCACCAGTCGCTGTGGAACGACGGCACGCCGCTCTTCTACGACGAGAACGGCTACGGCGGTCTCTCGGACCTCGCGCGCTGGTACATCGGCGGACTGCTCAAGCACGCCCCCGCCGTCCTCGCGTTCACGAACCCGACGGTCAACTCGTACCACCGCCTGATCCCGGGCTTCGAGGCGCCGGTCAACCTGGTCTACTCGGCCGGCAACCGCTCCGCGTCCATCCGCATCCCGATCACGGGCACGAACCCGAAGGCCAAGCGCATCGAGTTCCGTGCGCCCGACGCCTCCGGCAACCCGTACCTCGCGTTCGCCGCCCAGCTGATGGCGGGCCTCGACGGCATCAAGAACCGCATCGAGCCGCACGAGCCGGTCGACAAGGACCTCTACGAGCTGCCCCCCGAGGAGGCGAAGCTCATCCCGCAGGTCCCCGCGACCCTGGGCGAGGCGCTCGACGCCCTCGAGGCCGACCACGACTTCCTCCTCCAGGGCGGCGTGTTCACTCAGGAGCTCATCGACACCTGGATCGAGTACAAGCGCGAGAAGGAGATCAAGCCCCTCGCGCAGCGTCCTCACCCGTTCGAGTTCGAGCTGTACTACGGGGTCTGATCCCGCAGCACTGCCGAAGGGCCGTTCCTCCTCGGAGGGGCGGTCCTTCGCCGTCCGCGGCGCGCGGGCGTCAGCGGTAGGAGGGAGCGTCTCCCGCGGCCGGCCCGTAGAACAGGCGCTCGAAGACCGCGCGGGAGCGGCGGGTCACGCCGAGGTAGTCGTCCTCGAGTGCCGTCGCGGACCCGGCCGGATACTCGAGCAGGCGCGCGACGCCCTCGAGCTGCCGGCGGTCGGTCGGGAGGACGTCGCTGGTGCGGTTGCCCCAGAGCGTGGTGCCCGAGCGGACACGGGACGCGAGGATCCACGCGGCGCGCAGCCGATCCGCGTCCTGCGGGCCGATCATGCCCTCCTCCTCCGCGACCGCGAGGGCGGTGAGGGTCGAGGTCGTCCGGAGCGCCGGGGTCCGCCGCGCGTGCTGCAGCTGGAGGAGCTGCACCAGCCACTCGACGTCGCTCAGCGATCCGCGGCCGAGCTTGAGGTGACGGCGCGGGTCGGCGCCCTGCGGCAGACGCTCGCTCTCGACCCGTGCCTTGATCCGCTTCACCTCGCGGATGTCACGGTCGGAGACCGCTCCCGGGTAGCGGACCCCGTCGGCCAGCTCCTCGAAGTCCTCGATGAGCGCCTGGTCCCCCGCTACTCCCCGCGCCCGGAGCAGCGCCTGCGCCTCCCACGTCAGCGACCAGCGGGCGTAGTAGGCGCGGTAGGAGTCGAGGGAGCGCACGAGGGGCCCGTTCTTGCCCTCGGGCCGCAGGTCGGCGTCGAGGTCGAGTGGCAGGCGGGAGTCCTCCGTGAGCCGGACCAGCTCGGCGACGACGAACTGCGAGTAGAGCTGGGCCTGGTGCGGCTCGGCGGTGCCGGGTCGCTGGACGTACATCACGTCGGCGTCGGAGCCGAACCCCAGCTCCGCCCCTCCGTACCGGCCCATGCCGATGATCGCGAACTCCGCGTCGGCGCCGGGCCGGGCCGCACTGCCGCGCCGGATGGCGGCGAGCACGCCGCCCAGCAGTGCGCTGATGATGTCGGTGAGGCTGGTCGCGATCTCCTCGATCGAGCTGAGGCCGAGCACGCCACCCATGGCGGTCCGCAGCACCTCGCGCCGGCGCATCGAGCGGAGGACCGAGGCGACCGCGTCGGGCGTCTCGTGCCGGGCGAGCACGGCGCGCACCTCCTCGGCGAGCTGGGCGGCGCTGCGGGGGCGGAGGGCGTCGTCGTCCTCGAGCCAGGCCGCCGACTCCGGGATGCGGTCGAGCAGCTCGCCGACGAAGCGCGATCCGGAGAGCACCGTGGTGAGCCGCTTGGCGGCTCCGGACGAGTCGCGCAGCATCCGGAGGAACCAGGGCGTCCCGCCCAGTGCGTCGCTGAGGCGCCGGAACGCGAGCAGGCCGTAGTCGGGGTCCGGTCCGTCGGCGAACCACTGCAGCATCACCGGCACGAGGTGGCGCTGGATGCTCGCGCGGCGCGAGACGCCCGAGGTCATCGCGGCGATGTGACCGAGCGCCCCGCGGGCGTCTGCGAAGCCGATGGCGGCGAGGCGCGCCTCCGCCTGGCCGGTGGACAGCTCGGCACCGCCGTCGGAGAGCGCGGCGACCGCGGAGAGCAGCGGACGGTAGAACAGGCGCTCGTGCAGGCCCCGGACGCGGTGCTTGATCCCGTTCCAGACGCTCAGCAGCTCCTCCGCCGTGCGGGCGAGCCCGCTGGAGCGGGCGAGGGTCCGCAGCTCGTGCTCGTCCCGCGGCATCAGGTGCGTACGCCGAAGGCGCCGCAGCTGGAGGCGGTGCTCGAGCAGCCGGAGTGCCCGGTAGTCCTGCGCGAACTCCTCGGCGGCGGAGCGGCCGATGTACCCGCGGTCGGCGAGGGCGCCCAGGGCGAGGAGAGTCCCGGGCATGCGGATCTCGTCGTCGGTCTGCCCGTGGACGAGCTGAAGCAGCTGCACCGTGAACTCGATGTCGCGCAGGCCGCCGGGCCCGAGCTTGATCTGGTAGTGGACGTCGTTCTGCGGGATGTTCTCGGTGACCCGCTCCCGCATCCGCTGCACCGACTCGACGAAGTTCTCGCGGGAGGCGCTCGACCAGACCTTGGGCGCGACCGCGTCGACGTACGCCCGCCCCAGCTCCTGGTCGCCGGCGAGCGGACGCGCCTTGAGCAGCGCCTGGAACTCCCAGCTCTTCGCCCACCGGTCGTAGTAGGTGATGTGCGACTCGAGGGTGCGCACGAGCGCGCCCTGCTTGCCCTCCGGGCGCAGGTTCGGGTCGACCTCCCAGAGCTCCGGCTCCATCGCCAGCGCAGAGGTCCCGCGCATGAGGAGCACGGCGAGCCGGGTGGCGACGTCGATCGCACGGGCGTTCGTCAGCTCCTTCTCCGGGTCGCCCTCGGCGACGAAGATCACGTCGACGTCGCTGACGTAGTTGAGCTCGGACGCTCCCGCCTTGCCCATGCCGATGACGGCGAAGCGGGTGGCGGCGACCTCGTCCCGGCCGAAGCGGCCTGGGCCCGTGCCCTCGACCAGCTCGGTCCGCGCCACGGCGAGGGACGCCTCCAGCGCGGCTCCGGCGAGGTCGGCCAGCGCCCTCGTCACCCGGTCGATCGCCGCGACGGGGTCGGCTTGGCTCAGATCGTGGACGACGATCCTGGTGAGGAGGCGGCGGTACCGGACGCGCAGCGCCGTCCAGCCCGCCTCCTCCCGGAGCGACGAGAAGCCGTCGACGGCGCCGACCGACTCGAGCAGCTCGGCCTTCATCCCGGCGCGCCCGGGGAGCGTGCGCACCGGCTCGAGCACGCTGGCCAGCTCGTCGGGCCGGCGCTGGAGGAAGTCGGCGAGGCCGGAGGAGGCCCCCACCACCAGAAGCAGCCGGGTCAGTGCCTCGTCGTCGGCGAGGACCGCGTCCATGCGGTCGCGGTGCCGCCGCAGCAGGTCGATCAGAGCGAGCAGCGCCTCGTCCGGGTCCGCCACCCGGGCGAAGGAGGGCAGCACCGACTCGAGCTGCCGCCCGGCCAGCTCCTCCGCCTCGGCCAGCCGTGCCCCGGTCTCGCCGAGCGCGGCGAAGCCGAGGCGTGCGACATCGCGGAGGGAGCGTTCGCGGGGCATGGCCGAGGCGTCAGAGCATCTCGAGGTTGCTGCGCAGCTCGTACGGCGTGACCTGGGCGCGGTACTCGGCCCAGTCCTTCCGCTTGTTGAGCAGCACGAAGTTGAACACCTGCTCGCCCAGCGTCTCGGCCACGAGCTCGGACTCCTCCATCAGCGAGATGGCGCGGTCGAGGCTGGCGGGCAGGGCGCCGTAGCCGAGCGCCCGGCGCTCCGCGTCCGAGAGAGCCCACACGTTGTCCTCGGCCTCGGCCGGGAGCTCGTAGCCCTCTTCGATGCCCTTGAGCCCGGCCGCCAGGAGCAGCGAGTACGCCAGGTAGGGGTTCGCCGCGGAGTCCAGCGCCCGGTACTCGATGCGCGAGGACTGCCCCTTGTTCGGCTTGTAGAGCGGGACGCGCACGAGGGCGGACCGGTTGTTGTGGCCCCACGAGACGTAGCTGGGCGCCTCGTCGCCGCCCCAGAGCCGCTTGTAGGAGTTGACGAACTGGTTCGTCACGGCGGTGATCTCGGGGGCGTGCTTGAGCAGGCCCGCGATGAACTGGCGGCCGAGCTTCGAGAGCTGGTACTGGGCGCCCTGCTCGTAGAACACGTTCACGTCGCCCTCGAAGAGCGAGAGATGCGTGTGCATGCCCGAGCCGGGGTGCCCGGAGAGCGGCTTCGGCATGAACGTCGCGTAGACGCCCTGCTCGATCGCCACCTCCTTGATCACGGTGCGGAAGGTCATGATGTTGTCGGCCGTCGTCAGCGCGTCCGCGTAGCGGAGGTCGATCTCGTTCTGGCCGGGGCCCGCCTCGTGGTGGCTGAACTCGACCGAGATGCCCAGATCCTCCAGCATGCGCACGGAGCGGCGGCGGAAGTCGTGCGCCGTGCCTCCGGGGACGTTGTCGAAGTACCCGGCGGAGTCGACCGGTTCCGGACCCTCGGCGCCGAAGGACGACGACTTGAGGAGGTAGAACTCGATCTCGGGGTGCGTGTAGAAGGTGAACCCGCGCTCGGCCGCCTTCGCCAGCGTGCGCTTGAGCACATTGCGCGGGTCGGCGACGGCGGGCTGGCCGTCCGGCGTGGTGATGTCGCAGAACATCCGCGCCGTCGGGTCGATCTCTCCGCGCCACGGGAGGATCTGGAAGGTCGACGGGTCCGGATGCGCGAGGACGTCGGCCTCGAAGGAGCGGGTGAGGCCCTCGATGGCGGAGCCGTCGAAGCCGAGCCCCTCCGCGAACGCGCCCTCCACCTCGGCCGGCGCGATCGCGACCGACTTCAGCGTGCCGACGACGTCGGTGAACCAGAGGCGAACGAATTTGATCCCTCGCTCTTCAATGGTGCGAAGAACGAAGTCCCGTTGCTTGTCCATCCAGACCCCTCCTGTTTCGACCCTCAGGCTACTGCCTCCGACCGGGGCCCGCGGGGCGCCCGAGGCGCGCCGTAGACTGGCGCCCATGTCAGCGCAGCCCGTGAAACGCGTTCGAACCCGCCACTTCCAGAACGCGAAGGACTCCGGTGTCCGCATCACCGGGCTGACCAGCTACGACCAGCTGACGGCGAAGATCTTCGACGACGCCGGGATCGACTTCCTCCTCGTGGGCGACTCCGCCGGCAACACGGTGCTCGGCTACGACACCACTCTGCCCGTCACCGTCGACGAGCTCATCCCGCTGGCGCGTGCCGTCGCCGGAGCCGTCGAGCGCGCCTTCGTCGTCGCCGACATGCCCTTCGGCTCCTACGAGTCGGGTGCCGACGACGCGCTGCACACGGCGTTCCGCTTCATGAAGGAGACGCACGCGCACGCGGTGAAGCTCGAGGGCGGGGTCCGCTCCGCCGAGCAGATCCGGCGCATCGTCGAGGCGGGCGTCCCCGTGATGGCGCACATCGGCTTCACGCCCCAGAGCGAGCACGGGCTCGGCGGCCACATGGTCCAGGGGCGCGGCGAGGGCATCGAGCAGCTGCTCGCCGACGCACGAGCCGTCCAGGAGGCCGGGGCGTTCGCCGTCGTCCTCGAGATGGTGCCCGCGGACGCGGCACGTCAGGTGACGGAGGAGCTGCGCATCCCGACGATCGGAGTCGGAGCGGGACCGCACGTCGACGGACAGCTGCTCGTGTGGACGGACTTCGCCGGATTCACCACCGGCCGCATCCCCCGCTTCGTGAAGCAGTACGCGGATCTGCGCGGCGTGCTCACCGGAGCGGTCACCGCGTACCGGGACGACGTGGAGTCCGGCGCCTACCCCGGCGCCGAGCACAGCTACGAGTAGCCGGAGTCCGGCGCCTACCCCGGCGCCGAGCACAGCTACGAGTAGCCGCGGTCAGCGGTCCTCGGCGGCGTCCTCCTCGGCCCACTTGCGGCTGTTCTCGTGCAGCCGCTCGAGGGCGTGCTCCGCCTCCTCGCGAGAGGAGAAGGGTCCCACCCGGTCGACGGAGGGGGACACGAATCCCTGCTCCACCGTGCCGGCCTTGAGGTTGTACCACCAGGAGTTCGCGTCGCCGTCAGCCATGCCGCGATCCTACGCCGCAGCCCGCGTCGGTCCGCACCCCCGCCCTTCGCTAGCATGGCCGCTATGACTGCTGCGGCGACCGCCATCGGGATCGACATCGGGGGAACGGGCATCAAGGGGGCCTCGGTGGACCTGGCCGCGGGCACTCTGCTCAGCGACCGGATGAAGCTCGCCACTCCCCCGGGCGGCACGCCGAAGGACATCGTCGCCACCGTCCAGCAGATCCTCGAGAAGATCCCGGACCTGCCCTCGGACACCCCGGTCGGCATCTGCTTCCCCGCCGTCGTCGTCCACGGACGGACGATGTCTGCGGCGAACGTGTCGGACGAGTGGATCGGCCTCGAGGCCGAGAAGCTCTTCGAGGACGCGATCGGCCGGAACATCTTCTTCGTCAACGACGCCGACGCGGCGGGCTACGCCGAGTCGCGCTTCGGAGCGGCGAAGGACAAGAAGGGCCTGGTCATCATGACCACCCTCGGCACCGGCATCGGGACGGCGCAGATCCACGACGGGATCCTCATCCCCAACGCCGAGCTCGGCCACCTCGAGATCCACGGCGGCGACTACGAGAAGAAGGCCTCGTTCGCCGCCAAGGAGCGCGACGACCTCGACTACAAGCACTGGGCGAAGCGCCTGCAGCGCTACTACTCCCACCTCGAGGCGCTGCTCTGGCCCGATCTCTTCATCGTCGGCGGCGGCATCTCCAAGCACCACGACGAGTTCCTCCCGCTGCTCGACCTGCGCACCCCGATCATCCCGGCGGCGCTCCGCAACAACGCCGGCATCCTCGGCGCGGCCGCGCTCGCAGGGCGGGGCTGAGTCTTTTTCCTCGACGGTCCCCGCCCGCCGAGGCGCGGTCGGCCTCGGGAGGTGACGCGATCCGGGGAGCGGGGTGCGGACGGCTACGGCGAAACGCCGGCACGCGTTTCGCCGGTTCGCCTCGTGAGTGGCGCCACGGCGGACGGACGTGATCAGACTTTCAGGGTTCAGTGGTCGCGGTGAGCCAGGACGGGGGCGGGGGCACCTGGTCCTCGGGGTCGATCCGCAACGGCGTCTCAGGACCGCCCTCCGGCACCGTCGCCTGCCGGACGTCGTGCTGCACCGCTTCGTCCGCAGGAGGCAGCGCGAGAGATGGACCACGCCAGTCCTGTCGAGTGGCGGCGCAAGGATGTATCGAGACCCGGGAACCGCCACGGCAGGCCGTCGCGCTGCCTGCGGGCGGGAGCGCGAGCTCGGCGACCGGCGGAGACGCGAGATGCCCCGCCGGGGCGGGGCATCTCGTGGCGAAGGGGTCGGCTGATACGCCGGGTTCTGTTCACGCCGCGCCTCTCGGCGGGCGCTGGACGGCCATCTCTCTCGGAGCCACGTCGCCGTGACCCTCCAGCGGTCTACCCGAGGACCCGACGAGCAGCCGCATCGTCCTCTGTCTGACCTTGCTCCGGGCGAGGTTTACCGAGCGGACCGGATCACTCCGGCCCCTGGTGGTCTCTTACACCACCGTTTCACCCTTACCGCCGGCCGGAGCCGACGGCGGTCTGTTCTCTGTGGCACTGTCTCGCGGGTCGCCCCGGGTGGGTGTTGCCCACCGCCCTGCTCTGCGGAGCCCGGACGTTCCTCGGCACCACGGCTCTCGCCGCGGTGACGCGACCGTCTTGCCGGCCCGTTCGCCCGTCCAGTGTACGGCTCAGGCGAGGGTGGACTCCTCGCCGCGCACCAGGATGCAGCCGCTGTCGGGGCAGAGGACGACCTCGTCGGGAGCGGAGGCGCGGATCCAGGAGAGGTCCGACTCGGTGAGGGCCACGCCGCTCCCCTCCGACACCTTCCCGCGGAGGAGGGCCGCGCCGACTCCGTAGCGGGCGCGCTGCTTCTCGTACAGCTCGACCAGGTCCTCCGGAAGGGTCGTCACCAGGTCCGCCCGGTCCCGGGCGAGCGCCTCCTGCTTGTCGCGGAGCTTCTCGGCCTGCGCGTCGCGCTCCTCGGCGAGGGTCCCGAGCGAGGCGACGACCTCGTCGCGCTCGGCCTGAGCCGCGGCGACCTCGGACTCGATGCCCTCGATCCGCTCCATCAGGGTCAGCTCGATGTCCTCGAGGTCTCCCCGTCGCTTCACGAGGGAGGTGATCTCGCTCTCGAGCGCGGCGATGTCCTTGGCCGCGGAGGCGGTCTGCAGGCGGTCGCGATCGCGGGTGAGCCGCTTCTCGACCACGCTGACGTCGGACTCGATGCGCCCGAGCTCGGTGCGCACGTCCTCGAGGCGCCCTGTGCGCTCGGCGAGGGAGCGGCGAGTCTCGTTGTCGCGGGCCTGCATCGCCTGGATCCGCGCGATCTGCGGGAGCGTCGCGAGGGCGTGGCGGAGCTGCGCGCCCCTCGTGTCCAGACTCGCCAGAGTCAGGAGTTCGCGCTGGTGTGCGGGGCTGGCTTTCACGTGGCGGTCCTCGTTCCCGGCGCGCAGTACGGGCGCGCCGCGTCCATTCTCCCGTGCCCGCGGCGGGTCAGTGCACGATCGCGAAATCCCACGGGTCGGTGCGGGTCTCGCTCACCTCGACGGTGACCGTGGGCAGGGCCTCCCGCAGCGCGGTCGCGGCGACGTCGAGCCACAGCCACTCGCTCGCCCAGTGCGAGACGTCGATGAGGGCGGGCCCGGTGCCGTGCAGGGCCTTCTCGCGCGCCTCGGAGGCCGGGTGGTGCCGGAGGTCGGCGGTGATGAAGACGTCGCTCGTGCGGACGGCGGGGGCGTCCAGGAGGGAGTCCCCCGCTCCCCCGCAGAGCGACACGCGGCGCACGGGCGTCTCGTAGGCGCCCGCGGCCCGCACTCCCCCTGCGGTGGCCGGCAGGAGCTCGGCCACGGCTCCGGCCAGGCGTCCGAGCGTCACCTCCTCGGGCAGGTCCCCCACTCGGCCGAGCCCGACCGACGGGTCGGCGCCCGGGACGAGCGGAGTCGCGCCGGTCAGGCCGAGGCGGGTGGCGATCACGTCCGAGACCCCGTCCGCGACGATGTCGGCGTTCGTGTGGGCCGAGATCAGTGCGCAGCCGCCCCGGATGAGGTCCGCGAGCAGGCGGCCCTTGTAGCCGTCCTCGGCGATCGAGGTGACGCCGCGCAGCAGCAGCGGGTGGTGCGCGACCAGGAGCTGGTATCCGCCGTCGACGGCCTCCGCGACGGTGTCGGAGACCACGTCGACCGTGAGCAGGATCCGCTCCACCGCGGCGTCGGGGTCGCCGGTGACCAGGCCGGGCGCGTCCCAGCTCTCGGCGGCCGCCTCCGGCCAGAGACGGTCGATGACGGCGTGGATGTCGCGCAGTGAGGGCATGCGTCCAGGGTAGGGCCGCTCAGCGCGGGTGGTCGGTCTCCACGGCGCGGATCGCGGCGTCTGCGTCGGCCGCCGCGTCGAGGTCGGCTCGCAGGTGGTCGTCCGACTCCGGCACGCGGACGGTGATGCCGCTGTACCGCTCGATCTCGATCAGGCCCGCGACTCCGGAGGCGGCGAGCACGCGGCCGCCGATCCCGCCGGTGGTGTCGACGACGTGCGTGTGCAGGCCGGCGACGCTGATCCCCTGGAACGGCTGCGGGCCGACGAAGCCCAGCAGCGTGCCCTCGACGCCGGTCAGCCGGACCTCGTGCTGGTCGCGCATCGCGTCCGCCAGGCGGCGGTAGGGCTCCGCCTGCGCGATCGGCCGGCGCAGGGTCGGCGTCTCCGCCGCGCGCGCAGGCGGACGCCGACGAAGACGTCCGGGCCGGGCACGAGCGAGCGCACCGCGACCGGTCCGCCGAGCGGCGTGATCGGGAGCCGTCGCGGCGCACGGTCGGTGGTCCGTGCTTGCCTGGGGACCATGAACGAGTACCTCCCCTGGGCCGTCGCGGCCGCCCTGCTCCTGGCCCTTCTCATCACGGTCGTCGCCGGCCGCCGACGGCGCACTGCGGCGAGAGCGGCGGCGGAGCAGGCCGCGGAGGAGGCCACGGAGGAGCACAAGCGCACGATTGCCGAGCGCGACCGGAGCCACGAGGCGGCGCTCAAGGCACTGACGCGCGCGCGCGACGCCGAGCGCGACCTCAGTCGGACCGAGCTCGAGACGGCGCAGGAGGAGGTCGAGCAGACCCGTGACGCGCTCGCCAGGACCTGGAGCAGCGAGGCCGTCTCGCACACCCTGATCCGGGAGGCGTGCGCCTCGGCGGGGCTGTCCGGCGTCCTCGCCACGAACGTCGTCTTCGTACCGGTCGACGCGCGCACGACGCGCCGCTTCCTCGCGCAGATCGACCATCTGCTGCTCACCCGGCACGGCGCGCTCATCATCGAGGCCAAGTACTGGCAGGGGGTCGTCTTCGACGGCGTGCGACCCGGTACCGTCCACCCCTCCTACGGCGTCCTCCTCGACGAGGACGCCCTGCCCGAGGCCTTCGCGGTTCAGATCGCACCGGGGACGGTGTCGCGGTGGACGGTGCGCACGCATGTCGAGCAGCACGTCCCCGCCCGGCAGGTCCGGATCCAGGCCGCGCGGCTCAAGGAGCACCTGGCCCTGAACGGTCTGCCCACGCCGTGGTTCGAGACGGCCGTGCTCTACAGCCACCCCGACGTCAGGACGTACGCGCCCGGATGGGAGGGCACGGGAGCGGCACGGACGAGGATCCTGACGGGAGTCGACGAGCTGACGGACGCTCTGGCCGATCTCGCACGGCGCCCGGGCACCACGATCGGGGAGGACGCGTGGGGCGAGCTCTCCGGATTCCTCGCCGGATGCGGCGGCCATGTGGAGCCGGTCGGGCCGACCCGCGCGTGACCAGCAGGGGGACCCGGTGGCCGGACGGGCACGGTCATGGCTGGCCGCGCCGGCCTGAGCCGGACAGGACGGCGCCGGACAGGACGGCGCCGGACAGGACGGCGCCGGACCCTCTAACGCAGGGAACGACGAAGGTCCGCACTCCCGGAGGAGTGCGGACCTGTTCGGTGGATCCGAGGGGATTCGAACCCCTGACCCCCTGCATGCCATGCAGGTGCGCTACCAGCTGCGCCACGGACCCATGTTGTGTTCTGTCTTGCTTCGTGCTGTCTTTCGCTGTCTCCGCCCGGCGGAAGCAACTCGAATAAACTACAACACGATTCGCGTGAAGTGAAATCGAGCGCTGTCGCCGGGCGTGTTCGTCAGTTCGAGGACGTCGACGAGTCGACGGCGACAGGCTGCTCGAGGGTGAACGGCACCGTTGGGCAGTCCTTCCAGAGGCGCTCGAGCGAGTAGTACATGCGGTCCTCCTCGTGGAAGACGTGCACGACGAGGTCGCCGAAGTCGAGGAGGATCCAGCGGCCCTCCGCACGGCCCTCGCGGCGCAGCAGCTTGGCGCCGGAATCGTTCAGGCGGTCCTCCACCTCGTTCGCGATCGCGACCACGTTGCGCTCGGAGCGGCCGGTGGCGAGGAGGAAGATGTCGACCAGCGGCAGCGGCCCCGAGACGTCGAGGGCGACGAGGTCCTCACCGCCCTTGGAGTCGGCGGCGGTGGCCGCGAGCTGGAGCAGGGCGCGGGCGGAATCGGTCGCAGTCATGAAGCCTTCAGTGTCGGTGGTGGAGATCAGAAGATGTTGAGCACGAAGCCGCCGATGAACAGCGCGATCGCGCCGACCAGCAGGACGGCCGCGGTGATCGCGAGGACCACCGGGACGCTCACGCCGGCGCGCTTCTGCGGCGCGATCATCGAGGTGCCGGCGGCGTGGGTGGAGACGGCGCTGGACGCCCGGACCGGCTCGGACTCGCCGACGGGCTGCTCGCGGTCGATGCGGTCGACGTAGCGGTCCACATCGGGCGAGTCGTAGAGGTTCGGGTGCTGGCCCGTGGAGCCGAGGCTGCGCGGGAGGTCGAACGAGCCGGTGACGAGGATCTCCCCCGTGTCCGTGCCGACTGTCGCGCCGGGGCCCGTGGTCGGCAGGATCAGCGCGTTGGTGGTGGTGACGGCACCGGTGGCGGCGACTCCGCTCGCGATGAGGGAGTCGAACGAGGCGTCCACCTCCTCCTTCGACTTGCTGTCGAGTTCCTCGGTGATGGCGAGGTGCTCGATCGGCGGCTCGAAGCTCCCGGTGATCTCGGTGGCCTTCTCGTCGGCGATGTCGAGGGATCCGCCCACCGACGCGAAGAGCGCGGTGTTCAGGTGCGGCTGCTCGGGCTGCTCGCCGGCCGTCGGCTGCTCGTCGTCCGCGTCCCGCTCGTCGGAGGCGTCCGCGGACGGCGTCTCGTCGTCGGAGGAGGAGCTCTCGATCTCGGCCTCGTGCACCTCGGCCGCGTCGGCGTCCGCGGTCGCATCGGTGGCGGACTCGTCCGCCTCCTCCTCGGACGCCTCGGGGGCGTCCTCGGTGACGACGAACTCGTCGCCCTCCGGCTCCTGCTCCGCTGCGCCCTCGGGCACCGGCTCCGCATCACGGGACTCGTCGGCCGCCTCGATCACGGGGACCGCCCCGGTCGGCGGGAGCGCCGAGGCGCGCTCGAGGGCGCCCTCGACGTCGTCTGAGCGCTCGTCGTCGGACCGCTCCTCGTCGGCGGGCGGCTCCGCCTCCGGTGCGGCGGCGACCTTCTCCGCCTGCTGCTGCGCCAGCAGTGCGCGCAGCTCCCGACGGGTCAGCTGGCGGCCCGTGGCGTTCTCGGTGGCGACGATCTCCATCGAGGAGGTGCGCAGGTCGGGCTCGCTCGCGGGGCTCGGCTCGACGGGGGTGATCCGCAGGGCCTGGGTGGGGGTCAGCACCGGCATGTCGCCGGCGGTGGTGGCGGTCGCGGTGGCAGCCCGGCGGGACGTCGTCGGAACAGCGGCGGTCGTGGCCGCACCGGCCTCGCGCCTCTCGCGCTCGCGGATCTCGCGCCGGGTGAGCGGCTTCTCCTCGGGCTGAACTGTCATGACGTGCTCCGATACAGGTGGTGCTTCGAGATGTACTGGACGACACCGTCGGGAACCAGGTACCAGACCGGATGACCCCGGTTGACGCGGCTCCGACAGTCGGTCGAGGAGATCGCCAGTGCCGGAATCTCCAACAAGGATACGTCCTGGGCCGGCAATCCCGAAACATTGAGGACGTGCCCCGGCCGGCTGACGGCGACGAAGTGGGCCAGCTCCCACAGCTCGTCGTAGTCCTTCCAGCTCAGGATCTGAGCGACCGCGTCCGCGCCGGTGATGAAGAACAGCTCGGCGTCGGGGTGCGCGGCATGGATGTCCCGCAGGGTGTCGATCGTGTAGGTCGTGCCGATCCGGTCCACGTCGACGCGGCTGACGGTGAAGCGCGGGTTCGACGCCGTCGCGATCACCGTCATCAGGTACCGGTGCTCGGCGGAGGTCACCGTCTTCTTGTGCCACGGCTGGCCGGTGGGCACGAAGACGACCTCGTCCAGGTCGAACGACTGGGCCACCTCGGAGGCGGCGACCAGGTGACCGTGGTGGATCGGGTCGAAGGTGCCGCCCATCACGCCGATGCGCGGACGCCGCGGGCCTCCGCTCGCGGCGGACGTCACGATCGCTGGGCTCCCCGCCTAGTGTCCGTGACCGTGCTGGTCGTGGGAGCCGGCGCCGGTCTTGTGCGAGTGGCGGTTCGCCACGTCGCGGTAGCTCCAGGTGACGAAGCCGAGGGCCGTGAAGGCGACGGCGGCGATCAGGCCGAAGACGATCGGGGGGAACGGCAGCTCCGTGTGGGCCGCTGCTTCGGCGAGGACGGTCGTCGCGAGGGACATGCAGTGCTCCTTGGAGGTCGTGGTCGCCCCGGCGGGGCTCCGACGAGTCTACCCGGACGCCGCTCGACGGCGGATCGCCGGTCCGGGCGCTAGGCGCGGACCTGTCCCGCGCCGCGCAGCAGCCACTTCGCGCTGGTCAGCTCGGGAAGGCCCATGGGGCCCCGAGCGTGCAGCTTCTGCGTCGAGATGCCGACCTCGGCGCCGAACCCGAACTCCCCGCCGTCGGTGAAGCGGGTGGAGGCGTTGACCATCACGACCGCGGAGTCGACCTCGGCGAGGAAGCGCTCGGCGCTTCGGAGGTCGTTCGTCACGATCGACTCGGTGTGGTGGGTGGAGTACCGGTCGATGTGGGCCATCGCGGCCTCTAGGTCGTCGACGATCGCGACGGCGACGTCGAGCGAGTAGTACTCCGCCGACCAGTCCTCGTCGGTGGCGGGCACCGCGTCGGGCCAGAGCGCCGCGACGCGCTCGTCGCCGTGCACGGTCACTCCCGCTTCCGCGAGCCGGCCGAGCACGGGCGGGAGGAGGCGCTCGGCGGCGTCACGGTGGACGAGGAGGGTCTCGAGGGCGTTGCAGGTGCTCGGACGCTGCACCTTGGCGTTGTGGACGATGTCCACGGCCCACTGCTCGTCGGCACTGGCGTCGAGGAAGACGTGGACGACTCCGGCGCCCGTTTCGATCACAGGGACCGTCGACTCGGTCACGACCGACTCGATGAGGCCCGCGCTCCCCCGCGGCACCAGGACGTCGACGTAGCCGCGCGCTCGCATGAGGGCCTTCGCGCCCTCGCGGCCGTGGTCGTCGACCGTCTGCACCAGCTCGGCGGGCAGCCCGACGGAGGCGACGGCCTCCTGCAGCAGCTCCACCAGGACGCGGTTCGTGTTCTCCGCGGCCGAGCCTCCGCGCAGGATCACGGCGTTCCCGCTCTTGAGGGCGAGCGCCGCGATGTCGATGGTGACGTTCGGGCGCGCCTCGTAGATCGCTCCGACCACGCCGAACGGGACCCGCACCTGGGTGAGGGAGGCGCCGTTGGGCAAGTTCGATCCCCGCACCGTCTGCCCGACCGGATCGGTGAGCCCGACGACCGCGACGACGGCGTCGGCGAGGGACCCCAGGCGCGCCGCATCGAGGCGGAGGCGGTCCTGCAGGCCCGCGCTCATCCCGCTCTCGCGGCCCCGCTGGAGGTCGAGCTCGTTCGCCGGGACGACGCGCTCGGCGCTCGAGCGTACCGCGTCGGCGATGGCGAGCAGAGCCCGGTTCTTGAGGTCGGTGGTCGCACTGCGGAGGGAGCGCGACGCGACGCGGGAAGCGGCGAACCGCTCGGTCAGCGCACTGCTGTCGGGGGTCGTCTGCGGCATCCGGCCAGTGTAGAGGCAGACGACCCCGGCGGCGGGAGTCAGCTCTCCTCGCCGGCCTCCGTGCCGTCGCCCTCGTCGGCGACGCGCCAGACGCCGCCCTGGCGCTCGCGCTCGAGCTCCGCGCGGGCCTCGGCCTTGGCGTCCATCCGCTCGAAGTAGTCCTCGCGACGCTCGTTGCGGGTCTTGCGCCGGTTGTCCTCGAGGCGGAGGTCCGTTCCGCGGGGCGCGGTGATGAGCTCGGCCGTCGAGGTGAGGGTCGGCTCCCAGTCGAAGACGACGCCGTCGCCGGGGCCGATGACGACGGTGGAGCCGGCGACCGCTCCAGCCGAGAACAGGCCGTTCTCGACTCCGAGCTTGGCCAGGCGGTCGGCGAGGAAGCCGACGGCCTCGTCGTTCGTGAAGTCGGTCTGCGCGACCCAGCGCACGGGCTTGGTGCCCAGGACCCGGTACACGTTGCCGTACGAGCCGCCCTCGACCCGGATCTCGAAGTCCTTCTCGTCCACGGCGCGGGGGCGGATGGTGATGCGCTCCACCCGCGGCACGGCGGCGAGCTCGAGGCGGTGCTTCTCGACGATCTCGGCGAGGGCGAACGTCAGCTGGCGGAGTCCCGAGTGGCTGACCGTCGAGATCTCGAACACGCGGTAGCCGCGGCCCTCGAGGTCGGCCCGGACGAAGTCGGCCAGCTCCTGGGCCTCGGGCACGTCGACCTTGTTGAGCGCGATCAGCTGCGGCCGCTCGATCAGCGGCACCTGTCCGTCGCCGACGGGGTACGCCGCCAGCTCCCCGAGGATGATGTCGAGGTCGGTCAGCGGGTCGCGGCCGGGCTCGAGCGTGGCGCAGTCGAGCACGTGGACGAGCGCGGTGCAGCGCTCGACATGGCGGAGGAACTCCAGGCCCAGGCCCTTGCCCTCGCTCGCGCCCTCGATGAGACCGGGCACGTCGGCGACGGTGAACCGCGACTCCCCCGCCTGCACGACGCCGAGGTTGGGCGCGAGGGTCGTGAACGGGTAGTCCGCGATCTTCGGCTTGGCCGCCGAGATCGCCGCGACGAGGCTCGACTTGCCCGCCGAAGGGAACCCGACGAGCGCGACGTCCGCGACGGTCTTCAGCTCGAGGACGACGTCGCCCTCCCAGCCCGGCGTGCCGAGCAGCGCGAAGCCGGGCGCCTTGCGCTTCGTGGTGGCGAGCGAGGCGTTGCCGAGCCCGCCCTGCCCGCCCGGAGCGATGACGAACCGGAGGCCGGGCTCGTCCATGTCGATCAGCTGGTCGCCGTCCGGCGACTTGACGACCGTGCCGACCGGGACGGGGAGCTCCATGAGCTCGCCGTTCCCGCCCGCGCGGTGGTCGCCCATGCCGGGACCGCCGTTCTCGGAGCTGCGGTGCGGGTGGCGGTGGTAGGCGAGCAGCGTCGTCGTCTGCGGGTCGGCGACGAGGACGATGTCGCCCCCGTGCCCGCCGTTGCCGCCGTCGGGGCCGGCGAGCGGCTTGAACTTCTCGCGACGGACGGAGACGCAGCCGTTGCCGCCGTGGCCGGCACGCAGATGCAGCGTGACGTTGTCGACGAAGGTGACCATGGTGTGAATCCGTCCGTGAGTGCGTGCGGCGCCGGGATGCCGGCGCCGGGGGGCTGTGCCCCGGTAAACGCGCAAGGGGCGAGCCGAAGCCCGCCCCTTGCGTCCTGTGCCTGTGCGGCCGAGGAGGTCGACCCTACTGGGCGGCCGCCACGATGTTGACGACCTTGCGGCCGCCCTTGCTGCCGAACTCGACAGCGCCCGCCGAGAGGGCGAACAGGGTGTCGTCGCCACCGCGTCCGACGTTCGCGCCGGGGTGGAAGTGGGTGCCGCGCTGGCGGACGATGATCTCGCCCGCGTTCACGACCTGGCCGCCGAAGCGCTTGACGCCGAGACGCTGCGCGTTCGAGTCGCGACCGTTGCGAGTGGAGCTCGCGCCCTTCTTGTGTGCCATTTCTCATCTCCTCGAGACCGGGGGGCCGCAGCCCCGTGCTGTTGCCCTGCAGTGCGATGGCTCGCTCCGCAGGTCAGCTCAATTCCTTTGCAGGACTACTTGATGCCAGTGACCTTGACGCGCGTGAGGTCCTGACGGTGCCCCTGGCGCTTCTTGTAACCGGTCTTGTTCTTGAACTTCTGGATGATGATCTTCGGACCACGGAGGTCCTCGAGCACCTCGGCGGTGACGGTGACGCCCGCGAGGGTCGCCGCGTCCGAGGTGATCGACTCACCGTCGACGAGCAGCACGGCAGGAAGCTGCACGGTGCCGTTCTCGTCGGCCTTGACGCGGTCCATCGTCACGATGGTGCCGACCTCGACCTTCTCCTGCCGACCGCCGGCGCGCACAACTGCGTAAACCACTTCTCGTACCTGTTTCTCGTCTGGACGGAGCGGAGGCCTCGTCCGGGGCTTGTAGGGACGGGGCTGAGCCCCGGTCTTCCGGTTCGTACCCGTCTCCTCACGACACGAGGGAACCGGCACCGCGGCCCACGCCCCGTGAGGGGCGGAGCGACAACGGAAATCTGCGTGAGCACATGGATCGCGCCACACCAACGGTCAAGAGTACGGGATCCGCGCTCCACGGTCAAACGCACACGACTGCGAAGCCGTGTCCACCCGACCGGCGACCCCGTCACGATAGTCGAGGAGGAGGCGCGTGGACGGACGGCGCGCCGCCTACGATCGGGGAATGGCCATCCTCGTCGACGCCGCGCGCTGGCCGGCGCACGGCCGGCTGTGGGCGCACCTCGTGAGCGACGTCTCGCTCGAGGAGCTCCACGACTTCGCGCGCCGTCTCGGCGTGCCCGAGCGCGGCTTCGACCTGGACCACTACGACGTGCCCGAGGAGCGGATCGACGAGCTCGTCGCCGCGGGCGCGGTCCTCGTCGGCGCGCGGGAGCTGGTCGAGCGGCTGAGGCGGAGCGGGCTCCGCGTCCGCGGTCGCGACCGGGACGCCGAGAGGGCCCGGCGCCGGCTCTCGCCGGGCACCGGGCCCTCCTGACACCGGGTCGCGCTACTGGTCGGCGCGGCGCGGGGTCTGCTCGGGGATGACCGCGACTCCGGTGAGCGCGGCCGTCGTGACGCGGCGGCTCTTCGCACGGCCCTGGCCGGGCTGCTTCGGGGCCGGCAGAGCGTCGAGCACGGAGTCGAGCAGGTGCTCGGCGACCTCGCTGCGGACGCGGCGCGGAGGCGTGACCGGCGCGATCGGGATGTCGAGGATCGGCGCGGCAGCGGCCGGCTCGATCTCCTTCTCGACCGGGGTCTCGACGGGAGCCGGCTCGACGGCCGCCGTCTCGGCGGCCTCCTGGCGCGGCTCGCGGTCGCGGCTGCGACGACGGCGCTCACCCCGGGCGGGACGCTCGCCGCGACGGCTCGGCTCGGACGGCTGCTCCTCGGGTGCCGTCGCGGACTCCTCCGGCGCCTGGGCCTCGACGGTCTCGGCGGCGTCCTCGACCAGCGCGGCCGCCTCCTCCGCCGCCTGGCGCACGGCCTGGGGGTGGATGGTGCTGGCGGCGATCTGCGCGAGCGCGTTCTTCGCGTCGTCCGTGATGGCGTGGGTGCTGATCGGCTTGGTCGCCGGCGCGCCCTGCCCGTTCTGCCCGCCGTTCGAGCGCCCGGAGGCGGCGGGCTGCTGCTCGCCGCCCTTGCCCCGGCGGCGCTGCTCCTGCTGCGGAGCGGCGGTCGACCGGTGCTTGAGCACGGGGTCGTGGTGGACGATGACGCCGCGCCCGGCGCAGATCTCGCAGTTCTCGCTGAAGGTCTCGAGCAGGCCCAGGCCCAGCTTCTTGCGGGTCATCTGCACGAGGCCGAGCGAGGTGACCTCGGCGACCTGGTGCTTCGTCCGGTCGCGGCTCAGGCACTCGACCAGGCGGCGGAGCACGAGGTCGCGGTTGGACTCGAGCACCATGTCGATGAAGTCGACGACGATGATGCCGCCGATGTCGCGCAGGCGCAGCTGGCGGACGATCTCCTCGGCCGCCTCCAGGTTGTTCTTCGTGACCGTCTCCTCGAGGTTCCCGCCCGAGCCGACGAACTTGCCGGTGTTGACGTCGACCACCGTCATCGCCTCGGTGCGGTCGATCACGAGCGAGCCGCCGCTGGGCAGCCACACCTTGCGCTCCAGCGCCTTCTCGATCTGCTCCGTGATGCGGAACTCGTCGAACGCGTCCTTCTCACCCGTGTAGACCTCGACGCGCTCGAGCAGATCGGGTGCGACCTGGCTGAGGTAGAGCTCGATGGTCTCGCGGGCGTCGTCGCCGGCGATGACCATCTTCTCGAAGTCCTCGTTGAAGACGTCGCGGACGATCTTGATCAGCAGGTCCGGCTCGCTGTGCAGGAGAGCGGGAGCCTGCCCGGTCGCGGCCTTCGCGCTGAGAGCCGTCCACTGCGCGGTCAGGCGCTCGACGTCGACGGTCAGCTGCTCCTCCGTGGCGCCCTCGGCCGCGGTCCGGACGATGACGCCCACGTTCTCGGGCAGCACCTCCTTGAGGATCTTCTTCAGGCGGGCGCGCTCGGTGTCCGGGAGCTTCCGCGAGATGCCGTTCATCGAACCGTTGGGCACGTAGACGAGGTAGCGGCCGGGGAGCGAGATCTGGCTCGTGAGACGGGCGCCCTTGTGGCCGACGGGGTCCTTCGTGACCTGGACGAGGACCCGGTCGCCGGGCTTGAGCGCGAGCTCGATCCGGCGGGGGCCGCCGGCGTTGTTCGCGGCGTCCCAGTCGACCTCGCCGGAGTAGAGCACGGCGTTGCGCCCGCGTCCGATGTCGACGAAGGCGGCCTCCATGCTCGGGAGGACGTTCTGCACGCGGCCGAGGTAGACGTTGCCGATGAGCGACGCCTCCTGCGAGCGGGCGACGTAGTGCTCGGCGAGGACGCCGTCCTCGAGCACGCCGATGCGGATGCTGTCCTCCTTCGAGCGGACGACCATGACGCGGTCGACGGCCTCCCGGCGGGCGAGGAACTCGGACTCGGTGACGACCGTGCGGCGCCGGCCGGCGTCGCGGCCGTCGCGGCGGCGCTGCTTCTTGGCCTCGAGGCGGGTCGAGCCCTTGATGCGCTGCGGCTCGGTGATGAGCTCGGGCTCGCGGGCCTCGCGCTGCTCGCGCGGCTGGCGGACCCGGACGACGGTGTTCTCGGGGTCGTCGGAGCCGGACCTCTCGCTCTCGCCGCTGCGGCGGCGCGAGCGGCGGCGGACGGAGCCCTGCTCCTCGGCCGGGCTCTCGCGCTCCTCCTGGACGCCCAGCGGCGCACCGCGGGGAGGCAGCGGAGCCAG
This sequence comes from Rathayibacter sp. AY1A5, assembly GCF_002930875.1. Classification (NCBI taxonomy): domain Bacteria; kingdom Bacillati; phylum Actinomycetota; class Actinomycetes; order Micrococcales; family Microbacteriaceae; genus Rathayibacter; species Rathayibacter sp. AY1A5. The sequence continues at coordinate 25,106 of NZ_PSTM01000011.1, forward strand.
CTCGACGTAGTCGGGCAGGACCGGCGCCTGGAACAGCAGCGACGGGCTCGGCAGTGCGGGCCGTCGCGGCTCCTCCTGCTCGGCACCCGGGGTCTGCGGCAGGGCGTTGAAGAACACCGCGCCCGTCGACGTCGACGGCTCGGCCGCCTCCGCGGCGCTCCCGGTCTCGGGCAGCTCGGTGCCCTCGACTCCGGTCTGGTCGGTCTCGTTGCTGTCGATGATCGTCTCCCCTGTCGCTGGCGCGCTCGACTCGGTCCGCCGGCTCGCCCGGCGGCCACCGAAGAGGCGGCTGATCTTCCTGGCCCCGCTGCGGGGCTCGTCGCGGTCCGGATCGGATCCGCTCGTACTGTTGTCTTCCACCATTCCTGGTGCACTCCTCGGCCGGGTCGTCCGCCGCGTCGTCTTCCCGGATGCTTCTCTCGTGCGAGGGGCCTCGGCCCGCCGCGAATCCTTCCGCTCCCCCGGTCCCGTCGCGCTCGTGGCGCGGGACTCCGGTTGCAGCTGCACACTCGGAACTGACTATCCGACACGCGCTCCCCCGCGGTGCGACCTGCGGTCGACTCCCGGCGGAGCGGAGATCCGGCGCGTCCATTCGCGGAACGCTGTCGATCTCCTGTGGCCCGGTACTCGCCCGGTAAACCTTCTTCGCGTCGATGCGGGGTTCCCCGGACCGACGGCTCCGATTATCGCACGCATTCCCAGAGGCGCCGATCCGGCGCGTGCCATAATCCCCCGGTGTCCAGCGATCCCGGGGTGCGCGACGCCCCCACCCAGCAGCGCCCCGTCCTCTTCGCCGTCCTGCTGATCGTCCTCGGCGTGATCGGCTGGACCGCCGCCTTCGCCCTCACGAACGACAAGTTCGCCGCTCTCGAGAACCCGGATGCGGGCCTCGGCTGCGACTTCAGCCTGCTCGTGCAGTGCAGTGCGAACCTGAACTCGGCGCAGGGCGCGGTCTTCGGCTTCCCGAACCCTCTCATCGGCCTGGCGGCCTGGATCGCGCCGATCGTGGTGGGGCTGGGCCTGCTCGCGGGCGCCCGGTTCGACCGGTGGTTCTGGGCGGCCTTCAACGTCGGCTTCCTGCTGGCCCTGGTGTTCGTGGGCTGGCTCATCGCGACGAGCGTCTTCGCGCTCGGAACGCTCTGCCCCTGGTGCATGCTCACCTGGGCCGTCGTCATCCCGGGCTTCTGGCTGGTGACGCTCCGCAACCTCCGTGAGGGCGTGTTCCCCGTCCCCGCCGGGGTGCGCCGCTTCGCCGGTGCCGCCTACGGCTGGGTCCCGTTCATCACGCTGCTCTGCTACCTGCTGATCGCGGTGATCGCGCAGGTGAGGCTGAACGTGCTCGCCTACCTCTGACGGACGTCGTCAGAGGCAGGCGGCCGAGGGGCTCAGGCGAACCAGAGGCCGAGCTCGCGCGCGGCCGACTCCTCGGAGTCGGACCCGTGCACGAGGTTCTGCTGGACCTTGAGGCCCCAGTCGCGGCCGAGGTCGCCTCGGATGGTGCCGGGAGCGGCCGTGGTCGGGTCGGTGGTGCCGGCGAGGGCGCGGAAGCCCTCGATCACACGGTCGCCCGCGATGCGCAGGGCGACGATCGGGCCGCTCTCCATGAACTCGACGAGCGGCTCGTAGAAGGGCTTGCCCTCGTGCTCGGCGTAGTGCGCGGCGAGCAGCTCGCGGTCGGCCTCGACGAGCTTCACGTCGACGAGGGAGTAGCCCTTCGCCTCGATGCGGCGGAGGATCTCGCCGGTGAGGTTGCGGGCGACGCCGTCGGGCTTGACGAGGACGAGGGTCTCCTGAGTGGCCATGGTTCAGCGGTCTCCTTCGGTGGGGTCGGTGGGCTCCGCCGCCCGGCGCGTCTGAGCGTCGAGGCGGGTGCCGGTCACCATGCAGTACGTCCACAGCGCCACGAAGGCGGCGCCGATCACGTACATGATCGGGACCAGCAGGCCCGAGGCCACGATAACGAACTGGAGCACCCAGCCGATGCGGAAGCCGACCGGCCGGTTCAGCAGGCCCAGAGTGGCGACGAGCGCGAGGCAGACCACCGCTCCCCCGACCAGCACGACCACGGGGTCGGCCGCCTTCAGCCCGAAGGCGACCAGGGTGGCGAGGAAGACGATGACCGCCTCGAAGCCGAGCACGATCGAGCCGAGGCTCTCCCGGACGGTCCGCGAGCGCCGCGGGCGTCCGGCCCTCACGCGCCCATCCAGTTCTCGTCGCGGGCCGCGGTGATCGTGCGGCCGACGAGGGTGATCGAGCCCGTGACCAGCAGGGCGCCCTTGTCGGTGCGCGCCGCGAGGACGCGACCGGCCGTGAGAGCACCCAGCGGGTCGTCGGCGACGCGGACCGCCTCCTCCGGGAACACGGTGCGGGCGAGCGCGGCGAGCTCCTCGGCGGGCATCGCCCGATCGCTCGGCGCCGTGGTCAGGATCAGCTCGTCCACCACGGGGCGGAGCTCCCGGAGGATCCCCTCGGCGTCCTTCTCGGCCAGCACGCCGAGGACGGCCGTCACGCGGTCGAAGTCGAAGTAGCGGCCGAGAGCGGCGGCGAGGGACGCGGCACCGTGCGGGTTGTGCGCCGCGTCGACGACGGTGCGCGGAGCGAGTCCGACGAGCTGCAGGCGGCCCGGGGAGGTCGCGGCGGCGAAGCCCTCGTCGAGGACGTCGCCGGTGAGCTCCTGCGTCCCGCCTCCCAGGAACGTCTCGACCGCGGCGACGGCCACGGCGGCGTTCTCGGCCTGGTGGTCGCCGAAGAACGGCAGCAGCAGCTGCTCGTACGTGGTGACGAGTCCCCGGACGGTGACGACCTGGCCGCCGACGGCGACGGTCGTCGACTCGACGTCGAACTCCGCCCCCTCGACGACGATCGTCGACTCGGTGGCCTCGGCCGCGTGCCGCAGCACCGCCTCCGCCTCCGGGACCTGCCTCGCGGAGACCACCGATGCGAGCGGCTTGACGATGCCCGACTTGGTGCGCGCGATCTCCTCGATCGTCGAGCCGAGGCGGTCGGTGTGGTCGAGGGCGATCGGCGTGAAGACGGCGACCTGCGCGTCGGCGACGTTCGTCGAGTCCCACTCGCCGCCCATCCCCACCTCGACGACGGCCACATCGACCGGCGCGTCGGCGAAGGCCGCGTAGGCCAGGACGGTGATCGCCTCGAAGAAGGACAGCGGCGCCTCGCCCTGCTCGGCCAGCTCGGCGTCGGTCATCCGCAGGTACGGCTCGACGTCCTGCCAGTTGTCGGCGAGGCTCCGGTCCGAGATCGGCTCTCCGTCGATGACGATGCGCTCGTTGAAGCGCTCGAGGTGCGGACTGGTGAACAGGCCCACCCGCAGCCCGTGGGCGCGCAGCAGGCTCTCGATCATCCGGCTGGTCGAGGTCTTGCCGTTGGTTCCGGCGATCTGGATCACCGGGTAGGCGCGCTGCGGGTCGCCGAGGATCTCGACGGCGCGCCGGGTCGGAGCGAGGCGCGGGCGGACGCTCGCCTCGCCCAGGCGCTCCAGCAGCGCGGCGTAGACGGCGTCGGCGGCCGCGCGGTCGGCGTCGTCCGGCTCGAACGGATCAGACATCGGCGGCCTCGACCTTCTCGACGCGGATGATGGCGGTGCCCGCGGGGCCGACGGCGATCGCGCCCTCGCCGCCCTCGAGAGCCGTGGTGAGCGGAGTGAACGCGCATCCGGTCGCGAGGGTCTCCTCCGCGATCCAGAGCGCGTGCGGCTCGAGCGCCTGCAGGCTCGGCTCGTCGAGCACGACCTCCAGGACGATGCGGTCGCTGACCTCGAACCCGGCCGCCTTGCGGGCGTCCTGCACCGCGCGGATGAGGTCGCGGGCGAGCCCCTCCGCTTCGAGCTCGGGGGTGGTCGCCGTGTCGAGGAGCACGAAGCCCCCGCGCGGGAGCAGGGCGATGGCGCGGTCGTCGCCGGCCGAGCCGCCGACCTCGAGCGTGAGCTCGTACTCGCCCTCGACCAGGTCGACGCCGCCGGCGGTGACGACGCCGTCCGTCTCGCTCCAGTCGCCGGCCTTGGCGGCCCTGATCACGGTCTGCACGCCCTTGCCGAGCCGGGGCCCGGCGGCGCGCGCGTTGACCGCGAGACGGGAGGTGACGCCGTAGTCGGCGGCGCTGGAGTCGACCAGCGGCACCAGCGACACCTCCTTCACGTTCAGCTCGTCGCGGAGGATCGCCTCGAACGGCGCGAGCTCGGCGGCGTCGGCGACCACCACGGTCAGGCGCGCGAGCGGCAGGCGGACGCGGAGCCCGGCCTGCTTGCGGAGGGAGAGCGCGGTGGACGAGATGCCGCGGACCGCGTCCATCGCGTGCACGAGCGCCGGGTCGGCGGGGAACTCGTCCGCCTCCGGCCAGTCGGTGAGGTGGACGCTGCGGCCGCCGGTGAGGCCCTGCCAGATCTGCTCCGTGACGAGAGGCAGGAGCGGGGCGGCGACGCGGCACACGGTCTCGAGGACCGTGTAGAGCGTGTCGAACGCCTCCGATCCGCGGCCGTCCTCGTCGACGCCCTGCCAGAAGCGGTCGCGGGAGCGGCGCACGTACCAGTTCGTCAGCACGTCGCTGAAGTCGCGGAGCGCGGCGGCCGCGAGCGTGGAGTCCAGCGCCTCGAGCCGGCCGGTCACGGTCTCGACCAGATCGCGGGTCTTGGCCAGCAGGTAGCGGTCGAGAACGTCCTCGGAGCCGGTGCGCCTGGTCGCCTCGTAGCCGCCGCCCGCCGAGGCGTTGGCGTAGAGGGAGAAGAAGTACCAGGTGCTCCACAGCGGCAGCAGCACCTGGCGGACGCCCTCGCGGATGCCCTCCTCCGTCACGACGAGGTTGCCGCCCCGGAGGACCGGGCTCGACATCAGGAACCAGCGCATGGCGTCGGAGCCGTCGCGGTCGAAGACCTCGGCCACGTCCGGGTAGTTGCGCAGCGACTTGGACATCTTCTGCCCGTCGTTGCCCAGCACGATGCCGTGGCTGACCACGTTGCGGAACGCCGGGCGGTCGAAGAGCGCGGTGGAGAGCACGTGCAGCGTGTAGAACCAGCCGCGCGTCTGCCCGATGTACTCGACGATGAAGTCCGCCGGGTTGTGGGTGTCGAACCAGTCCGCGTTCTCGAACGGGTAGTGCACCTGGGCGAAGGGCATCGATCCGGAGTCGAACCAGACGTCGAGGACGTCGCTGATCCGGCGCATCGTCGAGCGCCCGGTCGGGTCGTCGGGGTTCGGGCGGGTCAGCTCGTCGATGAACGGCCGGTGCAAGTCGTCCGGGCGCACGCCGAAGTCGCGCTCCAGCTCGTCCAGCGAGCCGTAGACGTCGATCCGCGGGTACTCCGGGTCGTCGCTCTTCCACACCGGGATCGGCGAGCCGAAGTAGCGGTTGCGGCTGATGGACCAGTCGCGCGCGCCCGAGAGCCACTTGCCGAACTGGCCGTCCTTGACGTTCTCGGGGACCCAGGTGATCTCCTGGTTGAGCTCCTCCATGCGGTCGCGGATCGCGGTGACGCGGACGAACCAGCTCGAGACCGCCTTGTAGATCAGCGGGTTGCGGCAGCGCCAGCAGTGCGGGTACGAGTGCTCGTAGCTCGCCTGGCGGAGCAGCCGGTGGCCCGCGCGCAGGAGCTGCGTGAGGGGCTTGTTCGCGTCGAAGACCTGGAGGCCGGCGACCTCGCTGATCTGCGGCAGGAAGCGGCCGCCGTCGTCGACCGAGATGATGACGGGGATGCCCGCCGCCTCGCAGACCTTCTGGTCGTCCTCGCCGTAGGCGGGCGCCTGGTGCACGATGCCGGTGCCCTCGCTGGTGGTCACGTAGTCGGCGACGAGGATGCGCCACGCGTTCTGCGTACCCCAGGCCTCGGTGTCCGCGTAGTGGTCCCAGAGGCGGTCGTAGCTGATCCCCTCGAGCTCGGAGCCGCGATGGGTGCGCGAGACGGCGGCCAGGGCCGACTCCGCGTCCGGATAGCCGAGGTCCTTCGCGTAGGCGCCGACCTGGTCGATGGCGAGCAGGTACTCGGCCGAGAGCTCGCGCTCCTCGGGCTCGCCCCTCCCGTCGGCCGCGCCGTTCGGGCCGGCGGGGACGACCGCGTACTCGATGTCGGGCCCGACGGCGAGCGCGAGGTTCGTCGGCAGCGTCCACGGCGTCGTCGTCCACGCGAGAGCGCGGACCGCCGTCAGCTGGAGCGCCTCCGCCGTCTCGCCGACCAGCGGGAACGTGACGGTGACCGTCTGGTCCTGGCGCATCTTGTAGACGTCGTCGTCCATCCGCAGCTCGTGGTTCGAGAGCGGCGTCTGGTCGCGCCAGCAGTACGGCAGCACGCGGTGGCCCTCGTAGGCGAGGCCTTTGTCGTAGAGCTGCTTGAACGCCCAGATCACCGACTCCATGAAGGTGGGGTCGAGCGTCTTGTAGTCGTCGTCGAAGTCGACCCAGCGCGCCTGGCGGGTGACGTAGTCCTGCCACTCCCCGGTGTAGCGCAGCACCGACTCCTTCGCGGCGGCGTTGAAGGCCGCGACGCCCATCTCCTCGATCTGGGACTTGTCGGTGATGCCGAGCTGCCGCTCCGCCTCGAGCTCGGCGGGCAGGCCGTGGGTGTCCCAGCCGAAGCGGCGGTGCACCTGCCGTCCGCGCATCGTCTCGAAGCGGGGGAAGACGTCCTTGGCGTAGCCGGTGAGGAGGTGCCCGTAGTGCGGCAGGCCGTTGGCGAACGGCGGGCCGTCGTAGAAGACCCACTCCGGCGCTCCCTCGCGCTGCCGGATCGACTCCTGGAAGGTGTCGTCCGCCTTCCAGTACGCGAGCACGCGCTCCTCGATCTCGGGGAAGCGCGGCGACGGGGACACTCCCCGGCCGAACGCGGAGCCCTCGGCGGGCTCGGCTCCGTGCGGGGTGGGCGGGGTCAGGGGGTAGGTCACGTGCGGTCTCCTGGCAGTGCTGCTGGTCTGCACGAGGACGGCCCGCCCGGATCTCAGACCCCGGGCCGGGTCGCGGTACCACCTCGCTTGGACCGGTCGGCCGGTCGCTCCCGGAGGAGTGCCCGCTGACGCGTTCCCACTCGATCGGCTGTCACGGGCCGCACCCGTCCGGGTCTACTGGGCGCAGGCCGGAGCCGGCGCCGTTCTTCCGGAGACTCACCGGTGATGGCCGGGTCGAAGTCGTCCGGCGCTATCCTAGCGCGTCGGCGGAAGCGGAGCAGGAGCGGGTCATGGTGCGAGGAGTGCAGCGCGGACGGCCCCGCGCGTCGTCGCGGTCCATGCTCGAGGACGCCGCACTGGACCTCTTCGTCGAGCAGAGCTACGCGGGCACGACGATCGAGCAGATCGCCCAGCGGGCGGGGGTCTCGCGCAACACCTTCTTCAACTACTTCGAGTCCAAGAGCGACGTCTTCTGGGTGCTGGTCGACGACCGGCTGGCCGAGCTCCCGGAGGCGCTGGCCGAGACGGCGGCAGAGGCGCCGGTGATGGACGCGCTCGGCGACGCGCTGCTCGCGATCGGCTCCGGCTTCGGACCCGCGACGGTGCCGTGGGTGCTCACCCAGTCCGAGATGATCGGCAGCGTCCACGAGCTGCAGGCGTCGGCCCTCGGCCGCCTCGCCCGGCAGGCGGCCGTCATCGCCCGCTTCGTGGAGGAGCGGAGCGCGCGCCCGCTGCCCTCGCACCTCTCGCGCGCCATCGCCTACGCGAGCGTCGGAGCCGCGGTGGCGGCCGTGCAGGCCTGGGCCGCGGCGGGCCCCACCCGCGGCGAGCTCGTGCCCTATCTCGACGAGGCGCTCGCGCCCGTCCGCGCCGGCTTCGCCCCCGTCGTCGACTGACCCGGCTCCCGCCGCTCCGGTAGAATCGTCGCGGCCGGCGGGCGACTCGCCCGGGAGCCCCCATCCAGGCACCATCACCACCGACACGGTGCCGCCCATAGCGAACCGGAGCATCATGACCCTCGCCGACCGCCTCCCCGCGAAGCCCGCCCTCGAGGGCCTGGAGGGCACGTGGGGCCTCCGCTGGCAGACCGACGGGACCTACCGGTTCGACCGCACCGGCCTCACCCGGGCCGACGTCTACTCGATCGACACCCCGCCGCCCACCGCGTCCGGGTCGCTGCACATCGGGCACGTCTTCTCCTACACGCACACCGACGTCGTCGCGCGGTTCCAGCGGATGCGCGGCAAGAGCGTCTTCTACCCGATGGGCTGGGACGACAACGGCCTGCCCACCGAGCGCCGCGTGCAGAACTACTACGGTGTGCGCTGCGACCCGACGCTCCCCTACGAGCCCGGCTTCACGCCTCCGTTCGAGGGCGGCGACAACAAGAGCAGCAAGGCCGCCGACCAGAAGCCGATCTCGCGCCGCAACTTCGTCGAGCTGTGCGAGCGCCTCACCGTCGAGGACGAGAAGCAGTTCGAGGACGTCTGGCGCGCCCTCGGCCTGTCCGTCGACTGGTCGCAGAGCTACCGGACCATCGGCGACGAGTCGCAGGCCGCCTCGCAGCGCGCCTTCCTCCGCAACCTCGCCCGCGGCGAGGCCTACCAGGCGCAGGCCCCGACGCTCTGGGACATCACCTTCCGGACCGCCGTCGCCCAGGCGGAGCTCGAGGACAAGGACCAGCCCGGCGCCTACCACCGCCTCGGCTTCCACCGCGACGGCGGCGAGGACGTCTTCATCGAGACGACCCGTCCCGAGCTGCTGCCCGCCTGCGTCGCCCTCGTCGCGCACCCCGACGACGAGCGCTACCAGGCGCTGTTCGGCACCACCGTCCGCACGCCGCTCTTCGACGTCGAGGTCCCGGTGCTCGCGCACCACCTCGCGCAGAAGGACAAGGGCTCGGGCATCGCGATGATCTGCACCTTCGGCGACATCACGGACGTGGTCTGGTGGCGCGAGCTCGACCTGCCCAACCGTGCGATCATCGGCTTCGACGGCCGCCTGATCTCGGAGGCTCCCGCCGCGATCACGAGCGACGCGGGCCGCGCCGCCTATGAGCAGCTCGCCGGCAAGACCGTCTTCTCCGCGAAGCAGGCCGTCGTGGCGCTGCTGAAGGAGTCCGGCGAGATGGTCGGCGACCCGCGCCCCATCACCCACCAGGTCAAGTTCTTCGAGAAGGGCGACAAGCCGCTCGAGATCGTGTCGACCCGCCAGTGGTACATCGGCAACGGCGCTCGCGACGCGGTGCTCAAGGAGCGCCTGCTGGAGCTCGGCCGCGACGTGCGCTTCGTGCCGGAGTTCATGCGCGTCCGCTACGAGAACTGGGTGAACGGCCTCTCCGGCGACTGGCTGATCTCGCGCCAGCGCTTCTTCGGCGTGCCGATCCCGGTGTGGTACCCGCTCGACGGCGACGGCAACCCCGTCTTCGACTCCCCGATCGTGCCGGACGAGGCGGCGCTGCCGGTGGATCCCTCCAGCGACCCGGCCCCCGGCTACTCGGAGGACCAGCGCGGAGCGGCGGGCGGCTTCCAGGGCGAGCTCGACGTGATGGACACCTGGGCGACCTCCTCGCTGACCCCGCAGCTCGCGGGCGGCTGGGAGCGCGACGACGAGCTCTGGCAGCTGGTCGCTCCCTACGACCTGCGCCCGCAGGGCCAGGACATCATCCGCACCTGGCTCTTCTCGACCCTCCTGCGCTCGCAGCTCGAGGACGGCCGCGCCCCGTGGAGCACGGCGACCGTGTCCGGCTTCATCGTCGACCCCGACCGCAAGAAGATGTCGAAGTCGAAGGGCAACGTGGTCACTCCCGCCGCGATGCTCGAGCAGCACGGCTCGGACGCGGTCCGCTACTGGGCCGCCTCCTCGCGCCTGGGCACCGACGCGGCCTTCGACCCGCAGAACCCGACGCAGATCAAGATCGGCCGCCGACTGGCGATCAAGATCCTCAACGCGGCGAAGTTCATCCACGGCTTCCCTCTCGCCGAGGGCGCCGAGGTCACCGACTCGCTCGACCTCAGCATGCTGGCCACCCTCGACACCGTGGTCGCCGACGCGACGACGGCGCTCGAGAACTACGACCACGCCCGCGCCCTCGAGACGACGGAGGCGTTCTTCTGGACGTTCTGCGACGACTACCTGGAGCTGGTGAAGGAGCGCGCGTACAGCGAGGACGGCGCGTCCGCCGCGGCCGCCCTGCACCGGGCGCTCGACGTCCTCCAGCGCCTGTTCGCGCCGTTCCTGCCGTTCGCGACGGAGGAGACCTGGTCGTGGTCGCACGACGACTCGGTGCACCTGCGCCCCTGGCCGGCCGTCGAGGGACTGGGCGGCGACCCCGCCGTCCTGGCCGCGGCGAGCTCGGTCCTCACGGCCATCCGGCGCGCGAAGACCGATGCGAAGGCCTCGCAGAAGACGCCGGCCCGCTCCGCCCTGGTGACGGCGCCCGCCGAGCTCGTCGCGTCCCTCCGGCTCGCCGCGGGAGACCTCGCGGCCGTCGGCAGGATCGCGGCGCTCGACTTCGCCGAGGGCGACGCCCTCGCGGTCGGCATCGAGCTCGAGACCGAGGCGTAGCGCCGCTCCCGGGAGGCGGGAACCGTCCCGCCTCCCTCCCCACCGTCGAGAGGACCTCTCCCATGCAGCTCGGAACCCGCTGGTCGGTCGGCCAGGTGCCGCCGCAGACCCTCCCCGAGATCGTCGTCACCGCCATCGGCGACGTCGAGGGCGAGCTCGCCGCGGCCGGCACGGCGACCGCCGACTGGCGCTGGACGCTCACCTGGCTCGAGGGCAGGCCCGTCCTCGAACTCGACGACGGCACGACGATCACCTACCGTCCTGACGAGGATGCTGCCTACATCACGCAGCCGCAGGGCCGCGTGGAGGGCGAGGACGACGACGACTGGGGCTGACGCCCCTTCGCGGCGCGGTCGTCGAGTCCGGTGAGCGCGCGCGTCCTGCGATCCTGAGTCGGAGCCCTCTCCCCCGCTCGCGCTCTAGGCTCGCAGGATGAGCGCACCCGATCCCGTCGCCGTCCTGCTCGAGCCGAGCGGACTCCCCCACGGGCTCCCCGACTTCGCCGCCGTCGACCCCGAGGCCTACCGCCCGGCGTTCCTCGAGGCCCTCCGCCGGCACCGCGCCGAGATCGACGCGATCGCCGGCGCCTCCGAGCCGCCGACCGTCGAGAACACCCTCGTCGCCCTCGAGCGGGCGGGCCGCGAGCTGCGCCGGGTGAGCGCCGTCTTCTTCACCGTCGCCGCCTCCGACCGCACTCCGCTCACCGACGCTCTGGAGGCCGAGCTCGCTCCGCTGCTCTCGGCCCACAGCGATGCGATCAGCCTCGACCCGCGCCTGTTCGCCCGTCTCCGCGCTCTCGCCGAGCAGTCGACGGAGCTCGACCTCGACGCCGAGACGGCCTACCTCCTCGAGCGGAGGATCACTGGGTTCGAGCGCTCCGGTGCGCTCCTCGACGACGTGGGGAAGGCACGGCTCGGCGAGCTGAACGAGCAGCTCTCGACCCTGACCACGCGTTTCGAGAAGGACCTGCTCGCCGAGTCGAACGACCGGGCGGTCCTCCTCGAGGACGTCGCCGGCCTCGACGGGCTCGACGAGTCCGACGTCTCGGCCGCCGCGCGCGCCGCCGCCGACCGCGGTGTCGACGGCTGGCTGATCACCCTGCCCCTCTACTCCGGCCACCCCTGGCTCGCGCGTCTGCGCGACCGCGGCGTCCGCGAGCGCGTCCTGCGCGCCTCCGTCGGCCGCGGTGCGGAAGGCGGGCCGCACGACACCACCGCGACCCTGCAGCGCATCGTCGCGCTGCGGGCCGAGCGCGCAGCTCTGCTGGGCGCGGCCTCGCACGCCGAGTTCGTGATCTCGGGCCAGACCGCGGGCTCGCCGGAGCGCGTCCTGTCGCTGCTGCGCGAGCTCGCCGCTCCCGCCGCCCGGAACGCGAGGATCGAGCTCGAGCGGATGCAGGCCTCCGCCGACGCCGAGCACGACGCCGCCGGAGCGCCGCGCTTCACGATCGAGGCTTGGGACCGCGCCTACTACGAGGAGCGCGTGCGGTCGGAGAGCTACTCCGTCGACTCCAGCGCACTGCGTCCCTTCTTCGAGCTGGAGCGGGTGCTCCGGCACGGCGTGCTCGCCGCCGCCACCGGTCTCTACGGCGTCCGCTTCTCGGAGCGGAGCGACCTGGCCGGCTACAGCGAGCACGTCCGCGTGTTCGAGGTGCACGAGGAGGACGGGACGCCGCTGGGCCTGTTCCTGCTCGATCCCTTCACCCGCGACTCGAAGCGCGGCGGGGCGTGGATGAACTCCCTGTCCAGCCGCACCTCGCTGCTCGGCGACTCCGCCGTCGTCGTGAACAACCTGAACCTGTCGGCTCCAGGCCCGGGCGAGCCCGCCCTTCTCAGCCTCGACGAGGTGGAGACGCTCTTCCACGAGTTCGGGCACGCCCTGCACGGCCTGTTCGCGAGCACGCGGTACCCGCGCTTCGCCGGTACCGCGGTGTTCCGGGACTTCGTCGAGTTCCCGAGCCAGGTGAACGAGACGTGGGTGCGCCGCCCCGGGCTCCTCGCCGAGTACGCCCGCCACGTCGAGACCGGCGAGGCCCTGCCCGCGGGGACCGTCGAGCGCCTCGAGGCGTCCGCGCTGTGGGGCGAGGGCTTCGCGACGAGCGAGTACCTGGCGTCCGCCCTGCTCGACCTCGCCTGGCACTCCCTGCCGGCCCCGGTCGAGCCGCGCGACGCGGCCGCCTTCGAGCGCGACGTGCTCGACGGCGCGGGCCTCCTCCTTCCCGCCGTGCCGCCCCGCTACCGCAGCACGTACTTCGCGCACGTCTTCTCCGGCGGCTACTCCGCGGGCTACTACTCCTACATCTGGAGCGAGATCCTCGACGCGGACACGGTCGAGTGGTTCGAGGAGAACGGCGGCCTCGACCGCTCGGCGGGCGAGCGCTTCCGCCGCGGGGTGCTCGAGCTCGGCGGCTCCCGCGATCCGCTCGACGCGTACCGCGCGTTCCGCGGACGGGATGCGCGGACCGAGCCGCTGCTCGCGCGCCGCGGCCTCCTCTAGCGGCGCCGGGGGACGAGCCAGGCGAGGAGGACGAGTCCCACGACCAGGCCCCAGAACGCCGATCCGATCCCCGCGATGGTCGTGCCGGAGGCGGTGACCAGGAGCGTCGCCGCCGCCGGCAGCCGCAGCCGCGCGTCCTCCACAGCGGCCTGCACCGCCGACACGAACACCCCCAGCAGCGCCAGACCGGCGACCGCCTCGATCAGCAGCGGGCTCGCGGAGGACACCAGCGCGGCGGCCGCTCCGGCGAACACGCCCAGCACGAGGTAGGAGGCGCCCGCCGAGACCGAGGCGACCCAGCGCTGCTCCGGCCGCGGCGAGGCCTCGGGTCCCGCGGTCAGCGCGGCGCTGAGCGCGGCGTAGTTGATCGGCACGCCGCCGAAGATCGCCGAGACCCCGGAGAGAGCACCGGTCGAGACGATCCCGGGACGCGAGTGGGCCGCGAAGCCGAAGCTCGTCAGCACCGCGATGCCTGGGATGTTCTGCCCGGCCATGGTGACCACGTAGAGCGGCAGGCCGATCCCGACCATCGCTCCGATCTCGAACACCGGAGCGACGAACTGCGGCACGGGGAGCAGCGGCGCACCGGCGAGTGCCGCGCCGTCCGTCACGATCAGCAGCACGATCGCCAGGGCGATCGCGGCCGGCACCGCCCAGCGGGGCAGGAGCCGCAGGAGCAGCAGCCAGAGCAGGATCACCGGCAGCGCGAGCGCGGGGATCTCGACCGCCGCGCGCACCGGCGCCAGGACGAGCGGGAACAGGATGCCCGCGAGCATGGCGTTCGCGAGCGGCCGCGGGATGCGCGCGACGAGCCTCCCGAGCGCCGGCCACAGCCCGGTGACCACCAGCAGAGCGGAGGCGACCAGGAACGCCCCGACCGCGCGGTCGAAGCCGCCGGGGAGCGTCGCGGTCGAGGCCAGCAGGGCGGCGCCCGGCGTGCTCCAGGCGAAGGTCATCGGCACGCGGTAGCGGATGCTCAGCGCGATGCACAGGACTCCCTGCAGCACGCAGACGGCGAGGAGGCCCGAGGCCGCCTGTTCGTCCGTCGCGCCCACCGCGACCACCCCGGCGAGCACGATCGCGAACGAGCTCGAGAAGCCGGTCAGGGCGGCGACGATCCCGGCGAGCAGCGGCTGGACGATGGCGGAGCCTCCCGGAGGATCGACCGGCACCGAGGCGACCGGACGCGCCGTCGGCACGCTCCGCCAGGTTAGGGAAGCGGGAGCGCCTCGCCCGACGATCCAACGGGCCAATCGCGGTGAACTGGCCGAGCGGAGCGGGGAGAGACTAGGCGCTCTTCTCCTGGCGACGGGGAGCGTGGGGGACGATCGTCGGGGCCGCGTTGTCGAGCACCGCGGCGCGGGTGACGACGACGCGCGCCACCTCGTCCGAGGAGGGCACCTCGAACATGATCGGGCCGAGCACCTCCTCGAGGATCGCGCGCAGTCCGCGGGCCCCGGTCTGGCGGAGGACCGCCAGGTCCGCGATGGCCTCGAGAGCGCCCCGGTCGAACTCGAGCTCGACGCCGTCGATCTCGAACATCCGCTGGTACTGCTTCACGAGCGCGTTGCGCGGCTCGGTGAGGATCTGCATGAGCGCGTCCTGGTCGAGCTGCGTGACCGTCGTCACGACGGGGAGACGCCCGATGAATTCGGGGATCAACCCGAACTTGTGCAGGTCCTCCGGGAGGACCTCGCTGAAGATGTTGATCTCGTCTTCCTTGTTGTGCAGCGGAGCGCCGAAGCCGATGCCGCGCTTGCCCGCCCGTGACGAGATGATGTCCTCGAGTCCGGCGAAGGCGCCGGCGACGATGAAGAGGACGTTCGTCGTGTCGATCTGGATGAACTCCTGGTGCGGGTGCTTCCGCCCGCCCTGCGGGGGCACGGAGGCGACGGTGCCCTCGAGGATCTTGAGCAGCGCCTGCTGCACTCCCTCGCCCGAGACGTCGCGCGTGATCGAGGGGTTCTCGGCCTTCCGCGCGATCTTGTCGACCTCGTCGATGTAGATGATGCCGGTCTCTGCACGCTTGACGTCGTAGTCGGCGGCCTGGATGAGCTTGAGGAGGATGTTCTCGACGTCCTCGCCGACGTAGCCCGCCTCGGTGAGGGCCGTGGCGTCCGCGACGGCGAAGGGCACGTTGAGGCGCTTCGCGAGGGTCTGGGCGAGGTAGGTCTTCCCGCAGCCCGTGGGGCCGATGAGCAGGATGTTGCTCTTGGCGATCTCGACCTCGTCGTGGATCGCGTCGGCGGCGGTGATGGTGTTGCGGGCCCGCACGCGCTTGTAGTGGTTGTACACGGCGACGGCGAGGGCCTTCTTGGCCTGCTCCTGCCCGATCACGTACTCCTCGAGGAAGCCGAAGATCTCCTTCGGCTTCGGGAGGTCGAACTCGTGGCTCGTCTCCTCGCTCGATTCGGAGAGGCGCTCCTCGATGATCTCGTTGCAGAGCTCGACGCACTCGTCGCAGATGTAGACGCCCGGTCCCGCGATGAGCTGCTGGACCTGCTTCTGGCTCTTGCCGCAGAAGGAGCACTTCAGCAGGTCGGCGCTTTCGCCAATACGTGCCACGGGGATGCCCCACTTCCTTGTCGTGCGTCTGTCGTGCGTCGGTCGGTCGTGCAACGGAGCCCGGAGCTCCGGCCGGTGCGAGCGGGACGAGCCCCCTGACACTGCTCCGAGCCTAGCCGCTGAGCCGCGAGGGCTCGGCAGGCGGGCCGGATTCGCCGTGCCTTGCGCCTCGTGTGGCGCTTTGCTACGGCGACGGAGGACGCAGAGAGGGGCCGGGCGGCGGATCGCTCCGCCACCAGGCCCCTCCTGGACGCCCTACGCCGTGAGAGCCGGGAGGCTCTTGCGGCTGGTGAGCACCTGGTCGATCAGCCCGTACTCGAGCGCGTCGCTCGCGCCGAGGATCTTGTCGCGGTCGATGTCCTTCTTGACCTGCTCGATCGAGCGGTTCGAGTGCTGCGACAGCGTCTCCTCGAGCCACTCGCGCATGCGCATGATCTCGGCGGCCTGGATCTCGATGTCCGAGGCCTGACCCCCGCCCTGCTGCACGGCGGGCTGGTGGATGAGGATGCGCGCGTTCGGCAGCGCGAGGCGCTTGCCCGGCGTTCCCGCGGCGGTGAGCACGGCGGCGGCCGAGGCGGCCTGGCCGAGCACGACCGTCTGGATGTGCGGGCGGATGTACTGCATCGTGTCGTAGATCGCCGTCATCGCGGTGAAGGATCCACCGGGCGAGTTGATGTACATGACGATGTCGCGGTCCGGGTCCTGGCTCTCGAGCACGAGGAGCTGGGCCATGATGTCGTCCGCGGAGGCGTCGTCGACCTGGACTCCGAGGAAGATGATGCGGTCCTCGAAGAGCTTGGCGTACGGGTCCTGGCGCTTGTAGCCGTAGGCCGTGCGCTCCTCGAACGTGGGGAGGATGTAGCGCGAGGACGGTGCGGCTCCGGAGCCGAACGCCGTTCCGCCGAAGGTGGGTGTGGTCATTGTCTGTTCCTGATCTCTCGGCGCGTTCGCTGGACTACTCGTCGATGGCGGTTCCGCCACCGCCGGCCACGTCGGTCGCCGACGAGCGGATGTGGTCGACGAAGCCGTAGGCCAGGGCCTCCTCGGCGCTGAACCAGCGGTCGCGGTCGCCGTCCTCGTTGACCTGCTCGACGGTCTTGCCGGTCGCCTTGGCGGTGATCTCGGCGAGGCGCTTCTTCATGTCGAGGATGAGCTGCGCCTGGGTCTGGATGTCGGAGGCCGTGCCGCCGAAGCCGCCGTGCGGCTGGTGGAGGAGCACCCGCGCGTTCGGGGTGATGTAGCGCTTGCCCTGGGTTCCGGCGGCGAGGAGCAGCTGGCCCATGGAGGCCGCCATCCCGATGCCCACGGTCACGATGTCGTTCGGGACGAACTGCATCGTGTCGTAGATCGCCATGCCCGCGGTGATGGAGCCGCCGGGCGAGTTGATGTAGAGGTAGATGTCCCGCTCGGAGTCCTCGGCTGCCAGGAGCAGGAGCTTCGCGGCGATCTCGTTCGCGTTCTCGTCGCGCACCTCGGAACCGAGCCAGATGATCCGGTCCTTGAGCAGGCGGTCGAAAACACTGTTGGGCATAACCATGTCGGCCATGTATTGCTCCGTTTCAGTTGTCGCTTCGGAGGCGAATCTATCGGACGCCGCCAGGCCGATCCGGCCGTGTTCGCCCGGGGCGGAGCGGGAGTCGCCCGTGTTCGCCCGGGGCGGACCGGAGCCCCGCAACGAGAGGAGCCGCCCTCCGACGGATCGGGGGGCGGCTCCTGACGTGCTCGCGGCGACTACTCCGCGGCCGGGGTCTCCTCGGCGGGAGCGGCGGCCTTCTTCTTGGCCGGCGCGCGCTTCTTCTTGGGGGCCGGGGCGGGCTCCTCCTCGGCAGCGGGCTCCTCGGCGACGGGCTCCGCGGGGACCTCGGCGTCGGCGGCGGCCTGAGCCTCCTCCACGACCTCGGT
Organism: Rathayibacter sp. AY1A5; assembly: GCF_002930875.1. Taxonomy (NCBI): domain Bacteria; kingdom Bacillati; phylum Actinomycetota; class Actinomycetes; order Micrococcales; family Microbacteriaceae; genus Rathayibacter; species Rathayibacter sp. AY1A5. Next base: position 42,523 of record NZ_PSTM01000011.1, read on the forward strand.
CTCGTCCGAGGCGACTGCCTCGTCGGAGGCCTCGACGGCCTCGTCGTCACCGGGGACCGCGGTGAACGCGGTCAGGTCGACGGCGTTGCCCTCGGTGTCGGTGACCTTCGCCTTGCCGAGGACGATCGCGAGCGCCTTGTTGCGGGCGACCTCGCCGACCATCTGGCCGATCTGGTTGTTCTCGGACAGGATCTTGATGAACTCGTTCGGCTCCATGCCGTACTGCGCCGCACCCTGGATGAGGTACTGCGTGAGCTCGTCCTGGCTGACCTGGACCTTCTCCTGCTCGACGACGTGGTCGAGGAGGATCTGCGTCTTGAAGGTCTTCTCGCTGGCCTCCTTGACCTCGGCGCGGTGCTCGTCGTCCTCGAGGCGGTTCTCGCCCTCGAGGTGGCGGTGCACCTCGTCCTCGACGAGACCGGCGGGCACGGGCACCTCGACGAGGGCGAGCAGCGCCTCGACGAGCTTCTCGCGGGCCTCGCCGCCCTGGCCGAAAGTCTTCTGCTGAGCGGCCTGCTCCTTGAGCGACTCGCGCAGCTCGGCGATGGTGTCGAACTCGCTGGCGATCTGCGCGAAGTCGTCGTCGGCCTCGGGGAGCTCGCGCTCCTTGACGGCGGTGAGCGCGACGGCGATCTCGGCCTGCTCGCCGGCGTGGTCGCCGCCGAGCAGCGGAGCGGTGAACGTGGTGCTCTCGCCCGCGGTGAGCGAGTCGAGCGCCTCGTCGATGCCCTCGATCAGCTCGCCCGAGCCGAGCTCGTACGAGATGGCGTTGGCGGTGTCGACCTCGACGCCGTCGATGGAGGCGACCAGGTCGATCTGCGCGAAGTCGCCGGTCTTCGCCGGGCGATCCACGGTGACCAGGGTGCCGAAGCGGCTGCGGAGCTTGTCCAGCTCGGCGTCGACGTCGGCGTCGGTGACCTCGGCCGCCTCGACGGTGAGCTCGATGCCGTCGTAGTCCGGGACGGTGATCTCGGGGCGCACGTCGACCTCGATGGCGAGCTCGAGGTCGCCGGTGAAGTCCTTGTCGCTCGGCCAGGCGACGATGTCGGCCTGCGGGCGGCCCAGGGGGCGGACCTCGGTCTCGCGGACGGCCTCGCGGTAGAAGCCGTCGAGGCCCTCGTTGACCGCGTGCTCGAGCACCGCGGCCTTGCCGACGCGCTGGTCGACGATGGCCGGCGGGACCTTGCCTTTGCGGAAGCCGGGGACGTTGATCTGCTCGGCGATGTGGCCGTAGGCGTGCGTGATGCTGGGGCCGAGCTCGTCCGGGGTGACCGAAATCGCGAGCTTCACGCGGGTCGGGCTCAGCTGTTCTACCGTGGTCTTCACGTGAGGGGATCTCCTGTGCTGGTTGGTGTCGGCGCCGGATGACGGTCGTCACGGGTCGATGTCGTCACGATGAGTACTCGTGGTCGGGGCGACAGGATTCGAACCTGCGACCTCCCGCTCCCAAAGCGGGCGCTCTAGCCAAGCTGAGCTACGCCCCGGATGCGCGGGCCTGGGCACCGTGCGTGAGACTCTCGTCGAGCCGTCCCCGCACGTGCGCTTGCGCGACACGCCGAAATGGCCTTCGCAAGTGTACTGCACCGCGGCAGCGGCGACCGGAACCGCGCGGCGGAGGACGACCGGGGTGTCCACGGTGCTCGCGCGATGTACTACGCTGTCCTGGTGCCCGGTCGAGAGACCCGGTCGCACCGGTTCGCGGTCGTCAGACCAGCGATTCGGGGCTGTAGCTTAGTGGTAAAGCCTCTGTCTTCCAAACAGATGATGCGAGTTCGATTCTCGTCAGCCCCTCTCCTCACGAAGAGCCCCGGATGTCCGGGGCTCTTCGTCGTTCCGAGGCGTTCCGGGCGTGCTCAGCCGACCGCGCCGCGATGCTCCTCCGTCAGGGCGAGGTACGAGGCGGCGTTCCGGCGGATGCCCTCGCGCTCCTCCTCCGTCAGCTCCCGCCGGACCCTCCCGGGGACGCCCGCCACCAGCGAGCCCGGCGGGACGACCGTCCCCTCGAGGACGACGGCGCCTGCGGCGACCAGCGAGCCGGTGCCGATGACGGCCCCGTTCAGGACGGTCGCGCTCATGCCGACCAGCACGTCGTCCTCGAGGGTGCAGCCGTGCAGCACGGCGTTGTGCCCGACCGAGACTCCGGCGCCGATGACCGCGTCGTAGTCGGCGTCGACGTGGACAACGACGCCGTCCTGGAGGTTGCTGCCGGCGCCGAGCTCGATCCGCGCGTGCTCGGCGCGCAGGACGGCGCCGTACCAGACGCTCGCCCGCTCCCCCAGGCGCACGGAGCCGATCACGGTGGCGCCCGGAGCGACCCACGCGGTGTCGGCGATCTCCGGGGCGCGTCCCCCGGTCAGGGCGAGGACGCGGGCGCCCTCCGCGGGACTCGACGGCATCGGGTTCTCCTCTTCTCCGGTGGTCAGCGCCCGGCGCGCAGGAAGGCGAGGACCGCCAGCACCCGCCGGTGGTCGGAGCCCGAGTCCTCGAGCCCGAGCTTCTGGAAGATCGCGGTCACGTTCTTCTCCACGGCGCCCACGCCGACGAAGAGAGCGGAGGCGATGCCCGCGTTCGTGCGCCCCTGGGCCATCTGCTCCAGCACCTCCCGCTCCCGCGGGGTCAGCGAGGCGAGCGGGTCGCGGTTGCGCTGCAGGAGCGAGGCGACGACCTGCGGGTCGAGGACGGTTCCGCCCGCCGCGACGCGCTCGACGGCGTCGCGCAGCTCCTCCACGGAGGCGACCCGGTCCTTCAGGAGGTAGCCGAGTCCGCCGTCGCCGGAGCCGAGCAGCTCCTGCGCGTAGGTGACCTCGACGTACTGGCTGAGCAGGAGGACCGACACGTGCGGGTAGCGGCGGCGGATCTCCAGCGCCGCGCGGACGCCCTCGTCGCGGAAGGTCGGCGGCATCCGGACGTCGAGCACGGCGACGTCGACGCCGGCCGGGTCCCGCGCCAGATCGGCGAGCAGGGCGTCCGCGTCCCCGAAGGCGCCGACGGAGGCGAACCCCGCGTCCTCGAAGAGGCGGACCAGGCCCTCGCGCAGGAGGACCGAGTCCTCGGCGATGGCGACGCGGATCACGGGCACGCCCTCAGGATAGGACGGCCGGGCGGTAGGGGACGTGCACCCCGACCGTGGTCGGCCCGCCGACCGGCGACTCCACGCTCAGGATCCCGCGCAGGCCCCGGACGCGCCCGCCGACCCCCTCGAGACCGTGACCGGCGACCGGCGACGCCCCGCCGACTCCGTCGTCGACCACCCAGGCGTCGAGCCAGCGCTCCCCCGGAGCGCCGGAGTCGCGGGTGTCGAGGTGCACCCGCACCGATCGGGCACCGGAGTGCTTGGAGACGTTGGCGAGCAGCTCGGCGACGACGAAGTAGACGCTGCGCTCGACCTCGGGCGGCACGTCCGCCACGGGGTGCTCGGTGAGGACCTCGACCGGCACCGGGCTGAGCTCGGCGAGCGAGTGCACCGCCGCCTCGAAGCCCCGGTCCTGCAGGATCGGCGGCGCCACGCCGCGGGAGAGGGCGCGCAGCTCGTCGAGCGCGGCGCGCACGTGCTCGCGGGCCTCGTCGACCAGGCGGGCGGCGGACTCCGGGTCGGCGGCGAGTCGGTTGCGGGCCGAGGCCAGGTCCATCTGGACCCGGATCAGGCGCTGCTGCGGGCCGTCGTGGATGTCGCGCTCGAGCCGGCGCAGCGCGCGGTCCTCGGCGGCGACGGCTGCGCCGCGGGAGGCGCTCAGCTCGGCGACCTCGCGCTGGAGCGCCTCCGACTCCCACGGGCCGAGCAGGAGACGGTCGACCAGCCAGTGCAGGAGGGAGAGGCCGCGGGTGGCGAACGGCAGGGTCGAGACGAAGAGGACGGTCGTGGCGACCGTCGCCGCGGCGACCAGTCCCGCCGGAGGCTGCGGGGCGCCCAGCAGAGCGGCCCCGCTCTCGGCCAGCAGGCGGGCCGGACCGGGGGCCCCCGTGAGCGCGGCGGCCACCGTGCCCGGGCCCGCCCAGGTCCACAGCGCGAGGAGCAGTCCGGACAGCAGCGCGAGCACCGGAGCCACGACGAGCGTGTGCAGGAGAGCGAGCCAGTAGTGCCCGTCGATCACCGGACCGTAGAGGGCGAAGGTCGAGGGAGTGACGGCGAAGGGCGGTCGCCGCCACTGCGGCCGGGGGACGGCGGGCCGTCCGGCCAGCACGTCGAGGCCGACGGCGGCCCGCGAGAAGAAGCGCGCCGTGTAGAGGGCGGCGGGCAGGAACACCAGGCCGATCAGGACTCCGACGAGCCCGAGCGCGACGGCCAGCGCGACGCCGGCGCAGAAGGCACCGAGGAGCGCGACCGGGATCGCGGCCACCAGCGCGAGCACCTCCCGGGGCAGTCCGCGCCAGAGCCGGAGGTAGGCGCGCGAGGCCTCGCCGAGGGCCGTCGATGCTCCGCTCATCCGCGCCTCCTGTCCGCTCCCGCCGCCGCCGCGACCCGGTCGAGCGTACCGGCGGCACGGCTCCGGGCACCCGGGGGGAAGCCCCCGTGACGCCCCTCCGCGACCGAGGTGAGCCTGTCCTTCACCGGACTGAGCCGAGCCTGCGCTTCCTTGCGGCGCCGGGGGATCTGCGTACTGTTGACGATCAGTCACCCCCTCTCGAAAGGACCAGACGATGTCCACCACGTCCGTCACGTCGCTCACCTCGTCGAACCCGGATGTCGCATCCGGAGTCGCTCAGTTCCTCAGCCCCGTCGTCATCGAGATGACCGCGCTCGCCGTCAACGGCAAGCAGGCGCACTGGCACGTCCGCGGCGCCAACTTCATCGGCGTCCACGAGCTGCTCGACGCGATCGTCGGCCGCGCCATCGAGTGGGCCGACCTCGCCGCGGAACGCGTCGTCGCCCTCGGCCTCCCGGTCGACGCCCGCATCCAGACCGTCGCCTCGGCGACGCGGTCCGAACCCCTCACCCCCGGCTTCCAGCGCTCCGAGAACGCGATCGTCGAGATCATTCGCCAGATGGACGTCGCCATCGCGACCGTCAACACGGCGATCGCCGAGCTCGCCGAGATCGACGCGAGCAGCCAGGACGTCGCGATCGAGATCGGCCGCGGCCTCGAGAAGGACCGCTGGTTCCTCTTCGCCCACGTCAGCGAGAGCTGAGCACCACGCCTCGACCGGCCCGCGGATCCTCGGATCCCGCGGGCCGTCGTCGTTCCCGGGCCCGTCCGCGCGATCCGGAGCAGCCGGTGTCGCGACGGGCGCGGGTCAGCCGCCGTGCGTGAAGCGGCCCGCCAGGAGGGTCGCGGCGACCGGCATGGATCGGAGGGCTCCTGCATCGGCGGCGAGCGGATCGCGGTCGACCACCACCAGATCGGCGGCATCGCCGGCCGCGGGCGTGAGCCGGCGCACCCGGGTCGAGGCGACGATCGCCTCCTCGACGCTCACCCGCTGCTCCGGATGCCAGGGCTCGTCGCCCGGCAGCGCCCGCGCGACCGCGGCCGAGATCGCGACCCACGGGTCGAGCGGAGCGACCGGAGCGTCCGAGCCGAGCACCACGCGGGCCCCGGAGTCGAGCAGCGAGCGCAGCGGGAACGCCCGGCCGGTGCGTCCCGGCCAGTACCGCTCCGCCACCTCGCGGTCGTCGAGCGCGTGCGCGGGCTGCACTCCGGCCTCCACGCCGAGCGCGGCGAACCGCGGAAGGTCGGCCTCCGCGAGCAGCTGAGCGTGCTCGATCCGGCCCCCGCCGATCCGGCCGAGCGCGTCCAGAGCCAGCATCGCCGCGGCGTCTCCGATCGCGTGCACGGTGGAGCGGATGCCCCCGGCGGCCGCGCGGGCGAGCAGCTCGTCCAGCTCGGCGGGCTCCACGGTGAGGACGCCGTTGCCGTCGTGGTCGGCGTAGGGGTGGGCGCAGTAGGCGGTCCTCGTGTTGAGGGAGCCGTCGATCAGGACCTTGAGCGGGCCCATCCGCAGCAGGCCGTCACCGCCGTCGAGCTCGTCGCCAGTGCGCAGTCCGTCCGCGAGGGCGCGGTCGAGGTGGTCGCGGTAGACGCCGGTGTCGACGCGGAGGGAGCGGGTTCCGCCGTCGACGCGACGGGGCCAGTCCCCCGCGTTCCAGCGCATCTCGAGGTCGACGACGCCGACCACCCCGCGGGCCGCAGCCCGCCGGGCCGCCGCGTCGGCGAGCGCGTCGAGCTCGTCGTCGCCGAGGGCTCCGAGTGCGGTGACGAGTTCGAAGCAGGCGTCCTCGCGCAGCAGCTCGGGCTCGGGAGCGACGGCGTAGCGCCGGTACGCGGCGGAGTTCAGCCAGGCGCAGTGCAGGTCGCCGCTGATCAGCACGACGGGCCGCTCCGGAGAGACCTCGTCCAGGAGCGCGGTCGTCGGCGGCTCCGGCCAGAGGCCGTCGCGGAAGCCGAAGCCGATCAGCGTGCCGGTACCGGGCTCCTCCGCCAGGCGACGTCGGACCGCGTCCGCCGTTCCGCGGGCCGAGTCCGCCGACGAGACGTCCAGGCGCGGGGCCGTCATCGCCCACTGGGAGAAGTGGACGTGCTCGTCCCAGAGGCCGGGGAGCACCCAGCGCCCGTCGAGGTCGCGCACCTCGTCGCCCGGGGCGGCGGCGGCGTCCGGTCCGACCGCTTCCACGCGGCCGTCGCGCAGGAGCACGGCACCGGGTCGGGACGAGCCGAGGAGGCGGGCGCCCCGGAGCAGGAGACCGCCGGTCATCGGGAGGCCTCGCGGAGCGCGGGGCGGACGGCTCGGCGGGCGCGGGACCGGGCCGGCGTCTCTCCACCGGCGCTCACGACTGGCACACCGGGCACCAGTAGAGCTTGCGCGCGCCGATCTCCTCGAGCAGCACGTTCGTGCCGCAGACGCGGCAGGGCAGGCCCTCGCGCTTGTAGACGTAGTTGCGCTCGGCGCGGCTGCGGACGGCTTTCGAGCGCTCGGTCTTCGTCAGGCCGCGGCGCGTGATCATCATCCCGGTCCGGATGCCGTCCTCGAGCAGGTCCGCCCAGTCCCGCCACAGCTCCTGTGCGAGCTCCAGCGGCACCTGCTTGCCGGGAGTGTGCGGGTCGAGGCCGGCGCGGTAGAGCAGCTCCGCGCGGTAGATGTTGCCGATGCCGCTGACCACGGACTGGTCCATCAGCACCAGCCCGACCGGCGTCGCCGTCCTGCGGAGCCGGTTCACGAAGCGGTCGCGCGCCTCGTCGGAGTCGTCGTCGGCCGGATCCGGACCGAGGCGGGCGAGGAGGGCCTCCACCTGGGCGGGGTCCATCACCTCGCAGGCGGTGGGGCCGCGAAGGTCGGCGACGGTCTCGTCCGTCATGATGCGCACGCGCACCGCGCCCACGGGCGGCGGCGGGAACTCGTCGAGGTCGGAGTCGGTCTCGTGCTCCGTCTCGGAGAGGCGCACGGCGCGGCGGCGCCGGGGAGCGCCGATGCTGCTGCCGGCCTTCCCGTCCGGGAACAGCGGCGAGACGTGCCCGAGGAAGTCCCACGCGCCGTAGAGGCCGAGGTGGACGTGCAGCGTCAGGTCGCCCTCGAAGCGCAGCAGCAGGTGCTTGCCGACGGCCGTGGACTCGAGGACCTCGCGCCCGTCGAGGAGCGCGGCTCCCTCGGTGAAGCGGCCCTGGGGGCTGCTGGTCGCGACGCGGTGCCCGACGACGTCGCGCTCGAACTGCAGGGCGATCCGGTGGACGGAGTGCCCCTCGGGCACTCAGCGCTCCTTCGCGGCGGAGTCGACGACCCGGCCGGTGATGTCGCCGGTGGCCTCGTACTCGGCGAGCTGCGCGATGCGGCGCACGTGCCGCTCCTCGAAGGTGAAGGGCTCGGCGACGAACGCGTCGATGAAGCCGGTGGCCTCCTCCACGGAGTGCTGGCGGGCCCCGATCGAGATGACGTTCGCGTCGTTGTGCTGGCGGGCCAGCACGGCGGTGCTCAGGTTCCAGACGAGCGCCGCGCGCACGCCCGCGACCTTGTTCGCCGCGATCTGCTCGCCGTTGCCCGAGCCGCCGAAGACGACGCCGAGGGCCTCGACCCCCGCCTCCTGATCGCGGACGACCGCGGCGGCGGCGTTGATGCAGAAGGACGGGTAGTCGTCCAGCGGGTCGTAGGACGTGGGGCCGTGGTCGATCACGTCGTGACCGGCGGCGCCGAGGTGCTCGATCAGGTGACGGCTGAAGTCCAGCCCTGCGTGGTCCGTGGCGATGTGGATGCGCACGAGAGAACTCCTCCGGAAGAGCCGTCTGGGGCCCGCGGTGCCCGGGCCGGGAGTCAGAGTACCGCGAGTCGGCTCAGTCGAACTGCGGGTCGCGGGTCCGCGAGCGCTTGAGCTCGAAGAAGCCGTCGAAGGAGGCGGCGGCGACGATGCCGTCCCAGAGGGTCAGCGCCTGCTCGCCCCTCGGGATCGGCGAGATGACGGGGCCGAAGAAGGCGACGTCGCCGATCGCGATGACCGGGGTGCCGACGTCCTGGCCGACCCGCTCGATCCCGTCGAAGTGGGAGGCGCGCATCGGCTCGTCGTACTCGTCCGAGTCGGCGTGGGCGGCGAGCTCCGCGGGCAGGCCGAGCTCGGCCAGCGACTCGGCGATCACCGCGTCGACGTCGGTGCGCCCGCCCGGGTGGATCCGGGTGCCGAGCGCGTCGTAGAGCGGCTTCACGTGCTCGCGGCCCTCGCGCTCGGCGACGGCGGCGACCAGGCGCGTGTAGCGCAGCGCGCGCGGGAGGAAGGCGCGGTACGAGTCGTCCACGTCCTTGTCCTCGTTGAGGACGGCGAGGCTCATGATGTGCCACTGCACGTCGAGGTCGCGCGCGGGGGTCACCTCGTCCACGAATCGCGAGGTCATCCAGGCCCACGGGCAGGAGGGGTCGAACCAGAAGTCCACAGAGGTCATGGGGACACGCTACGCCGCTCGCCGGGGCCGCGTCCGCGCTCCCCGGCGGCTCCGCAGGATCGGCGCCACGGGGCTCCACGGCGGGTCCCGGCAGCTCTAGGGTGGATCGGCGGCGCCCGCACCCCGGCGCCCGCGGCAGCGCCCGAGACGAACGGATGGAGCACCCCCGTGCCAGGAGACAACCTCACCCGGAGCGAGGCGCAGGAGCGCGCCTCGCTGATCCAGGTCCACGACTACGACATCGCCCTCGACCTGACCCGGGGAGCCGAGACCTTCCTCAGCACGACCACGGTGCGCTTCTCCGCCACCGAGGGCGCCTCGAGCTTCATCGACGCCGTCACGGGCACGGTCCACTCCGTCACCCTCAACGGCGCGGAGCTCGACCCCGCCGACGTCGCCGACGGCGTCCGGATCCGCCTCGACTCCCTGGCCGCGGACAACGAGCTCACCGTCGTCGCCGACATGCTCTACACCAACACGGGCGAGGGCCTGCACCGCTTCGTCGACCCCGTCGACGGCGAGGTGTACCTGTACTCGCAGTTCGAGGTGCCCGACTCCCGCCGCGTCTTCGCGGTGTTCGAGCAGCCGGACCTCAAGGCCGAGTTCCGCTTCACCGTCACCGCGCCCGCGCAGTGGCAGGTCGTGTCGAACCAGCCCACTCCCGAGCCGGTCCCGGCGGGCGAGGGGATCGCGACCTGGAGCTTCGAGCCCACCCCGCGCATCTCCTCCTACATCACGGCCCTCGTCGCCGGACCCTACGTGGTCGAGACCGACTCGCTCGTCTCCTCCGACGGCCGCACCATCCCGCTGGGGGTCTTCGCGCGGGCCTCGCTCGCGCCGTTCCTCGACGCCGACTACGTGTTCGAGAAGACGAAGCAGGGCTTCGCCTTCTACGAGGAGAAGTTCGGCGTCCCGTACCCGTTCGCGAAGTACGACCAGCTGTTCGTCCCCGAGTTCAACGCCGGCGCGATGGAGAACGCGGGAGCGGTGACCTTCACCGAGACCTACGTGTTCCGCTCCAAGGTGACGGACGCGATCAAGGAGCGCCGGGTCGTCACGATCCTCCACGAGCTCGCCCACATGTGGTTCGGCGACCTGGTCACGATGAAGTGGTGGAACGACCTCTGGCTCAACGAGTCGTTCGCCGAGTACGCCTCCACCCTCGCCACCGCGGAGGCGACGGAGTGGACCGAGGCGTGGACCACCTTCGCCGCGATGGAGAAGAGCTGGGCCTACCGCCAGGACCAGCTGCCCTCGACCCACCCGATCGTCGCGACCATCAACGACCTCGAGGACGTCCAGGTCAACTTCGACGGCATCACCTACGCCAAGGGCGCCTCGGTGCTCAAGCAGCTCGTCGCGTGGGTCGGCGAGAAGGAGTTCCTCGCCGGCGTCCACGAGTACTTCGTCAAGCACGCCTTCTCGAACACGGAGCTGCGCGACCTGCTGGTCGAGCTGGAGGCCACCAGCGGGCGCGACCTCACCGAGTGGTCGGCGCAGTGGCTCGAGACGGCCGGCGTGAACACGCTCCGCCCCGAGATCGCGGTCGACGAGAGCGGAGCGATCGCGTCCTTCGCGATCCTGCAGACCGCGGTCGAGGAGTACCCGACGATCCGCCCGCACCGCCTGGCGATCGGCCTGTACGACTTCGAGGGCGAGCGCCTCGTCCGCGTCGACCGCCTCGAGCTGGACGTCGACGGGGAGCGCACCGAGGTGCCCGAGCTGATCGGCCGCACCCGTCCGGCGCTCGTGCTGCTCAACGACGACGACCTCGCCTACGCGAAGGTCCGCCTCGACGACGCCTCGCTCGCCGTGGCCGTCGAGCACCTCGCGAGCATCGACAGCCCCCTGGCCCGCTCGCTGGTCTGGGGCTCGGTCTGGGACTCGACCCGCGACGCCGAGTCGGCGCCGCGCGACTTCGTCCGCCTCGTCCTGGGCAACGTCGCGACCGAGACCGAGTCCACGACCCTGCGGACGGTGCTCAACCAGCTCGTCGCCACCGCCACCCAGTACGTCGCTCCGGAGTACCGGGCCGAGGTCGTCGAGGAGGCGGGCGATCAGCTGTGGACGCTCGCGCAGAGCGCCGAGCCGGGCAGCGACGCGCAGTTCCAGTTCGTGAAGTTCTTCGCCGCGATCGCGTCCACCCCGGCGCACCTCGAGGCCGTGCAGGCGCTGCTCGACGGCTCCACCGCCCTCGGCGGCCTCGACATCGACACCGACCTCGGCTGGGAGCTGCTGATCGCTCTCGTCGCCGGTGGGCGGGCCGGTGCGGACGACATCGACGCGGCGCTCGCCTCGGACAACACGGCGACCGGCCAGCAGTCGGCCGCGCACGCCCGTGCCGCACTGCCGACCGCGGAGGCGAAGCGCGCGGCGTGGGACTCCGTCACGGCCGACGACTCGGCACCGAACACGATCGTCCGCTCGACGGGCCTGGGCTTCCAGCGCGCCGCCGACCCGCGCCTGCTCGACGCGATGGTCCCGGTCTACTTCGACGCCCTCCGCACCCTCTGGGAGTCGAAGAGCTACAAGATCGCCGAGTACCTGGTCGTCGGCTTCTACCCGGCCGCCACGCCCTCGCAGGAGATCGTCGACGCCACCCGCGCCTGGCTCGACGCGAACCCGGAGGTCCCGGCGCTGCGCCGACTCGTGATCGAGAACCTGGCCGGCGTGGAGCGTGCGCTCCGCGCCCAGGAGCGCGACACCCGGGGCTGACAGTGAGCCGCCCGGTCCCCCGGCGCTCGGCGCTGCGGGACCGGGCGGCTCTCCCCGCTCCCGGCGCCTAGCGCTGCGGGACCGAGCGGCGCTCCGGCCCGTCGTAGGCGGACAGCGGCCGGATGAGCGCGTTCGAGCCCCGCTGCTCGATCACGTGGGCCGTCCAGCCCACCACCCGCGCGGCGACGAACAGCGGAGTGAAGATCCCGGTGTCGAAGCCCATCAGCCGGTAGGCGGGGCCGGACGGGTAGTCGAGGTTCGGCAGGATGCCCGTCCGCTCGGCCATCGCCGCGGCCAGAGCGTCGTACAGCTCCATCATCTCGCCGGCCCCCTCGTGCTCGGCGAGCCGCCGGAGAGCGGCGTCCATGGTCGGCACCCGCGAGTCGCCCGACTTGTAGACCCGGTGGCCGAACCCCATGACCTTCCGGCGCTGTCCGAGAGCCTCGGCGAGCCACTCGCGGGACCGCCGGTCCGCCTCCGGTCCGGTGCCGACCTCGTCGAGCACGTGCAGCACGGCCTCGTTCGCCCCGCCGTGGAGCGGTCCCTTGAGCGCTCCCACGGCGGCGGTCACGGCGGAGTGGACGTCCGACAGCGTCGACGTCACGACGCGGGCCGTGAAGGTCGAGGCGTTGAAGGAGTGCTCGGCGTAGAGCACCAGCGAGACGCGGAACGCGTCGACGACGACCGGCTCCGGCACCTCGCCGAAGGTCGTCCAGAGGAAGTTCTCGGAGTAGTCGAGGTCGTCGCGCGGATCGATCGGCTCGAGGCCGCGCAGGCGGCGCTGAGCGTAGGCGACGATCGCCGGCAGTGCCGCCCAGAGCCGCACGGAGCGCTCCAGCACGGCCTCGGGAGCGTCGGCGTCCGGATCCTCCTCCAGCGCGCCCAGGACGCTCACCGCCGTTCGCACCACGTCCATCGGGTGCGCCGACAGCGGCAGCAGGTCGATCACGGTGCGCACCTCGGGGGCCAGGGCGCGGTGGGCCCGCTCCACGGCGGCCAGCCCGGCCGCCTCCTCCGCAGTGGGGAGCTCGCCGTGCCAGAGCAGCCAGGCCACGTCCTCGAACGAGGTCCCCGCCGCGAGCTCCTGCACGGGGTAGCCGCGGTAGAGCAGCGAGTTCGACGCCGGGTCGACCTTCGAGACGGCCGTCGTGTCGACGACGACCCCCACGAGTCCCTTGCGGATGTCCTGATCGGTCGTGCTCATCCTTCGCTCCTTCGCGAGAGGCGGGCGGCGGCGCCGGGGAGCGCCGCCGGTTCGTGCGGGTCGGCGCGCTCAGGCGCCGTAGTGGTCGGCGAGCGAGAAGTCGAAGACGCCCTCGTCGAAGCGGCTGTACGAGGCGTAGTCGAGGAGCTCGTAGAGCTCGGCGCGCGTCTGCATGCCCGGGACCTCCGAGCGGAGCGACCCCTCCGCCTTGAGGGCGTCGAGTGCCCGCATCGCGGCGCCCATCGCGATCCGGAGCAGCGAGACCGGGTGGATCACGACGTTCACGCCGACGTCGGCGAGCTGCTGCGCGGTGAACAGCTCGCTCTTGCCGAACTCGGTCATGTTGGCGAGGATCGGCACGTCGATCGCGGCGCGCACGGCCTCGAACTCGGACAGGTCGCGCATCGCCTCGGGGAACACCGCGTCGGCTCCGGCGTCGACGAGGCGCTTGGCGCGGTCGATCGCGGCCGGCAGGCCGTCGAGGGCGCGGATGTCGGTGCGGGCCATGATCACCAGATCGGAGTCGCGGCGCGCGTCGACGGCCGCCGCGATCCTCCGCACCGAGGTCGCCTCGTCGACGACCGCCTTGCCGTCGAGGTGCCCGCAGCGCTTGGGGTTCACCTGGTCCTCGATGTGCAGCCCCGCGACTCCGCCGTCCTCGAGCATCTGCACCGTGCGCGCGACGTTCAGCGGCTCGCCGAAGCCGGTGTCCGCGTCGACGAGGACCGGCAGGTCGGTCAAGCGCGCGATCTGCTGCGAGCGGCCGGCCACCTCGCTGAGCGTGGTGAGCCCGATGTCCGGCAGCCCCAGCTCGGCCGAGAGCACGGCGCCCGAGACGTAGATCCCGTCGAAGCCCTTCGCCTCGATGAGGCGCGCGGAGAGCGGAGTGAACGCGCCGGGCAGCTGCAGCAGCTCGCCCGAGGCGAGGCGCTCGCGGAAGAGGCGGCGCTTCTCGGCGGGAGTCCGGGTGGAGTGGAGCATCGGGCGTCCTTCCCAGGGCGGTGTCCGGGTCCGAGCGGACCCGCCTCGAATCTATACGCGCTCGGGGCTCGTGCACCCGTCTCGGAGGGAGGCGTCCCGTAGCCTGGAGCGGTCATGCTGCTTCTTCAGACCTCCACGCCGGACCCTGTCGCCGCCACCGTCTCCTTCTTCGAGTCCGAGCCCTTCTGGAAGGTGGTCGCGATCCTCGGGATCGTGCTGGGCGCGCTGCTGGTGCGCGTCATCGCCCACTTCGTGATCGGCCGCGTCGTCGATCAGATCGTGTCGGGAGTGAAGCGCCGCCAGCGCGTCGAGGACACCCAGTCGATCGCCGCGTCGCCGCTCGCGGCCGTGCGGGTGGTGCAGCGCACGCGCACGCTCGGGTCGATCCTCAACAACCTGAGCTCGATCCTGATCGTCGTCATCGCCCTGGTCATGATCGTGACGACGATCGACAAGGACCTCATCGGCTCCTTCGCCCTGCTGACGGCCGCCCTCGGCGCGGGCCTCGGCTTCGGCGCGCAGAACATCGTCAAGGACGTCCTGAACGGGCTGTTCATGGTCGCAGAGGACCAGCTCGGGGTCGGCGACGTCGTCGACACCGGGCAGGCGACGGGCGTGGTCGAGTCGGTCGGCGTCCGGGTGACGCAGATCCGCGACGTCAACGGCACCCTCTGGTTCGTCCGCAACGGCGAGATCGTCCGGGTCGGGAACATGTCGCAGGGCTGGTCGCGCGTCATCGTCGACCTGGCCGTGCCCTACGAGACGGACCTCGAGCAGGTGCAGTCCACGGTCCTCGCGACCGCGAACGAGCTGGCGGCGAGCAGTCGCTGGCGGGCCCGGATCATCGACAAGCCCGAGCTCTGGGGCCTGGAGTCCATCGCCGACGACGCCCTGGTCATCCGGGTCGTGGTCAAGACCCGCACCACCGCCAAGGACGACGTCGCCCGCGAGCTGCGCCTGCGCCTGAAGAAGTCGCTCGACGCGCTCGACGTGAAGCTCCCCTCGCTGGCCACCGTCGTCCTCGAGGGCTTCGAGGGGGCGACGAGCGTCGGAGGCGCCAAACCGCCGCGGACCACGCCCTCCCCCACGATCAGCACCGAGCACGGCAAGCCCGTGCGGCTCCCCCGCGCGCTGCGGCGCGGGAGCGGGACGCCGCCCCAGGACGGCGGCGGCACCTCCGGCCCGACGGGAGCGCGCTCGTGAGCGGCCTGCAGATCGGCGGCACGCCTCCGCTGCGCAGCTTCTGGGAGCACATCGGCGGCCGGCCGACGTTCGAGCGCCTGGTCCGCCGCTTCTACGAGGGCGTCCGCGAGGACGAGGTCCTCTGGCCGATGTACCCCGAGCACGACCTCGAGGGCGCGATCCAGCGGCTGACCGGCTTCCTCGAGCAGTACTGGGGCGGCCCGGGCACCTACAGCGAGGAGCGCGGCCACCCGCGCCTGCGGATGCGGCACCAGCCCTTCCGGATCAACCCCGAGGCCCGCGACCATTGGCTCCAGCACATGCGGACGGCCGTCGACGATCTCGAGCTCGCTCCGGCCGACGACGCCCTGCTCTGGGACTACCTGGAGCGCGCCGCCCACGCGATGGTGAACACCTTCGAGGAGTAGCCGCTCAGCCCGGGGTGCGGACCAGCACGTGTCCGCGCCGTGAGGTGAGGCGGCGCCAGGCGCCGCTCTCGAGCAGGGCGACCGGGTCGTCGGCGCCGAGGAACCCGAGCGCGAAGAGGGCGAACGCCGCTCCCGCCGGGACGTCCTCGAGGCCGTCGAGCGGGCGGCCCCAGACGCTCGACCGCACGCGGCCGACGATCTGCTCGCCCGTCTCGGAGCCGACGGCCGCCGCGATCTCGTCGATCCCCTCGCGCGCGACGCGCTCCAGGAAGCCCGGGTCCACGGGCTCGCGCCGGGTCCAGCCGCCGCGGGGCGGGGAGACGCCCGCCCAGGGCCCCGCCGTCGCGTCGTCGCCGTCGGGCAGGACGACCGGCTTGCCGTCCGCTCCGCCCGGCTCCCACTGCAGGCGGGCGAGGCGGTCCGACAGCGCACGGATCGGCACGACCCGGTCGAAGCCGGCGGGCTCGTCGAGCGCGAAGACGCGCAGGCCCAGCACGGTCGCGGAGCGGTCGAGCAGACCGCGGGGCTGGAGGATCGGCGTGTAGGCGGCCAGCACGTGGTCGTCGGCGAGGAGCCGGACCGCACCGTCCTCGACCCGGGCCGAACGGCCGAGGAAGACGCGCAGATCCGACAGGCTGGGCGGATCCGCCAGGGAGAAGGACGAACTCATCGCGTCGATAAACTTACCCGAGGCCGCTCGCCCGACCGCCCGACACCCCGGAGGTACCGTGCCCGATCCCCTGTCCTCGTTCCTCACCGCGCTCGACCTGACGGACACCGGCGCCCGCACCAGCGAGGACATCTCGACGGGTCCCTCGCAGTGGATGCCCGAGGGGCGGGTCTTCGGCGGCCAGGTCCTCGCGCAGTCGCTCATCGCGGCCGGTCGCACCGTCGAGGGGCGCTCCGTGCACTCGATGCACGGGTACTTCCTCCGCCCCGGAGACGTCTCCCTGCCGATCACGTTCTCGGTCGACCGGATCCACGACGGGCGCTCCTTCTGCACCCGTCGGACGCAGGCCTACCAGAACGGACGCCCCATCCTCTCGATGATCGCCTCGTTCCAGACCGAGGACGAGGGCCTCGACCACCAGGCGCCGATGCCGGAGGGGATCCCCGACCCGGAGTCGCTGCCGAGCACCGCTGAGATCCTCGCGGGGGTCGACCACCCGGTCGGCAGCTTCTGGGCCACGCAGCGCCCCTTCGACGTGCGGCACGTCGAGCAGCCGGTGTACCTCCGGGCCGACCCCGAGCGGGTCGCGCACCAGAGCGTGTGGATGCGCTCGCTCGGACCGCTGCCGGACGATCCGATGCTGCACCGCGCCGCCCTCGCCTACGCGAGCGACTACACGATCCTCGAATCCACGCTCCGCCGGCACGGTGCGGCGTGGACGACGCCGGGCCTGCGGATAGCGAGCCTCGACCACGCGATGTGGTGGCACCGCCCCGCGCGCGTGGACCAGTGGCTCCTCTACGTGCAGGAGGCGCCGAGCGCGTCCGGCGGACGCGGGCTCTCGCTCGGGCGCATCTACACGCAGGAGGGCGTGCTCGTGGCGAGCGTCGCCCAGGAGGGCATGGTCCGCGTCCCCCTGGGCTGAGCTCAGCCCCGCTTCGAGAAGGTGATGGGCTCCTCGACGTAGGGGCCCCACGCCTCGCGGAGCTCCTCCGGGATGCGCTGGGGCCTGCCCGTCGCGGCCGTGACCAGCACCAGAGTGGTGGCCGCCTTCGTGAAGAGCACCCGCGGGACGACGCCGGCGGGCGAGTAGAGCTCGTAGCAGACCTCGAGGCTCGCCCCGCCGATCCGCCCGATCCACAGCTCCACGTCGATCGGCGCGCGCATGTACGGGATCGGCGCGAGGTACTCGATCTCCTGCCGGGCGATGAGGCTGATCGACTCGGCGCCCGGCCGTGCGTCGAGCACCGCCGTCGCCATCCCGCCGGGCTGCGGCGAGTCCGGCTTCCAGAACGCCTGGATGCGCGCCTCCTCGAGCAGGCGCAGCATCTCGGCGTTGTTCACGTGCGCGTAGGCGTCGAAGTCCGACCAGCGCAGCGGGATGGCGACGTGCAGGCGCATCAGTCGCGGGTGAGCTTGCGGTACGCGGAGCGGTGCGGCTTCGCCGCGTCCGGGCCGAGGCGCTCGATCTTGTTCTCCTCGTACGCCTCGAAGTTGCCCTCGAACCAGTACCAGTTGGCCGGGTCCTCCTCGGTGCCCTCGTAGGCGAGGATGTGGGTCGCGATGCGGTCGAGGAACCACCGGTCGTGAGTGATGACCACGGCGCAGCCCGGGAACTCGAGGAGCGCGTTCTCGAGGCTGCCCAGGGTCTCGACGTCGAGGTCGTTGGTGGGCTCGTCGAGCAGGAGCAGGTTGCCGCCCTGCTTGAGCGTCAGCGCGAGGTTGAGGCGGTTCCGCTCGCCGCCGGAGAGGACGCCGGCCTTCTTCTGCTGGTCCGGGCCCTTGAAGCCGAACTGCGAGACGTAGGCGCGGGAGGGGATCTCGGTCTTCCCGACGGTGATGTAGTCGTGCCCGTCGGAGACGACCTCCCACAGGTTCTTCTGCGGGTCGATGCCGCCGCGGCTCTGGTCGACGTAGGAGATGTCGACCGTCTCGCCGATCTTCAGGTCGCCCGAGTCGAGCGGCTCGAAGCCGACGATCGTCTTGAAGAGCGTGGTCTTGCCGACGCCGTTCGGGCCGATGACGCCGACGATGCCGTTGCGGGGCAGCGTGAAGCTGAGGTCGTCGATGAGGACGCGCTCGCCGAACTGCTTGTGCAGCTTCTTCGCGTCGATGACCTGGGAGCCCAGACGGGGGCCCACCGGGATGACGATCTCCTCGAAGTCGAGCACGCGCGTCTTCTCGGCCTCGGCCGCCATCTCCTCGTAGCGCGCCAGGCGCGCCTTCGACTTGGCCTGACGGCCCTTGGCGTTGCTGCGCACCCAGTCGAGCTCGGTGGTGAGCCGCTTGGCGAGCTTGGCGTCCTTCTTGCCCTGGACCTCCAGGCGGGCGCTCTTCTTCTCGAGGTACGTCGAGTAGTTGCCCTCGTAGGGGTAGAGGTGTCCGCGATCGACCTCGGCGATCCACTCCGCGACGTTGTCGAGGAAGTACCGGTCGTGGGTGACGGCGAGCACGGCGCCGGGGTACTTCGAGAGGAACTGCTCGAGCCAGAGCACGCTCTCGGCGTCGAGGTGGTTGGTGGGCTCGTCGAGCAGCAGCAGGTCGGGCTTCTGCAGGAGGAGCTTGGTGAGCGCCACGCGGCGCTTCTCGCCACCCGAGAGGTTGGTGACGAGGGAGTCCCCCGGCGGGGTGCGCAGCGCGTCCATCGCCTGCTCCAGCTGCGAGTCCAGGTCCCAGGCGTCGGCGGCGTCGATCGCCTCCTGCAGGGTCCCCATCTCGGCGAGGAGGCTGTCGAAGTCGGCGTCCGGGTCGGCCATCGCGAGGGAGATCTCGTTGAAGCGGTCGATCTTGCCCTTGATCTCGCCCACGCCCTCCTGGACGTTCTCGAGCACCGTCTTGGTCTCGTCGAGCTCGGGCTCCTGCATCAGGATGCCGACGGTGTAGCCCGGGCTGAGCCGCGCCTCGCCGTTGCTCGGCGTGTCCAGCCCCGCCATGATCTTCAGGATCGTCGACTTGCCGGCGCCGTTGGGCCCGACCACGCCGATCTTCGCTCCCGGCAGGAACGACATGGTGACGTCGTCCAGGATCAGCTTGTCGCCGACCGCCTTCCGCGCGCGCACCATCGAGTAGATGTATTCAGCCATGCCCAGTCCTCAAGTCCGTCGGTCTGCGCGGAGTCGGGTCGCCCGCCGGTCCCCTGCTCCGCGCGGAGGCGCTGACGGAGGCTCGGACCGGGGCGGGACGCCGGGCCCCGGCCGACGCGGAGCGCAGGCCGCGGGACCGTCCGCACCAGTCGAGGATAACGGGAACTCGCCGGTCCGCGTCGGAGGGAGCGCGTGAACGCGAACCGCCCTCCGCTCCGGCCGGGCCGGTGGGGAGGGCGGATCGCGTCAGCGGACGACGGTGCGGATCAGCTGCAGGGGGTCAGGCGCTCCACCGCCTCGGACAGCGTGTCCGTGCTGCCGAGCAGGATCACCTGCGTCGCCTTGGACGCGGTGATGTCGGCGAGGACCGCCCGGGGCACGCAGGTGGGCTGGACCGCGAAGAGCGGGCTCCTGGTGTAGCCCGCCGCCGTGGCTCCGGCCAGGGCGTCGGGGAACTTCTCACCGGTCGCGAGGTAGACGGTCGTCGCCGAGGTGAAGGCCGCCTTGTTCAGCTTCTCCGAGGTGTCGTACCGGTCGGTCCCGCCGATGCGGGTGATCACCGGGCCCGTGATCGAGCGCTCGATGCCGGCGCTGACCGAGAGCGTCGAGCCCGCGATCGTCAAGCTACTGACCTCGAGGCCGCTGATGATCTGCTGGGTGAGGGGGTCCACCGTGGAGCCGGTTCCGTTGGTCAGCACCACCGGAGCGCGATTCGCGCCGGCTGCGGCGCTGGCGCTCAGGGCGTCGGGGAACTTCTCGCCCGTGGCCAGCCAGGCCATCGAGGAGCCGCCCCTGAAGGCGTCCTGGAGGATCAGCTTCGAGGTGTCGTAGCGGTCGACTCCGCCGATGCGTGTGGTCTTCCCCTTCGGCGCATACCCGGCCAGGTCGCTGTAGACCTGGCTGCCGACGCTGAGCTCGGAGCCGACGACGACGATCTTCGCGGGCTTGAGACGCGTCAGCTCGGTGCGGACGACCTGGCTCATCGAGTCGCGGTCGACCAGGAGCAGCGGCCCGCCCGCCTTGGCCGCGGCGGGTCCGGCGCTGAGCGCGTCCGGGAAGTTCTGCCCGGTGGCGACGTAGACGACGGGGACGTTCGCCGGGAAGGTGCGCTTGGACACCTCGACCGCGGTGCCCTGACGGTCGGTGCCCGAGATGCGCGAGACGGCCGGCGAGCCGGCGGGCGGGGCGGTCGGCGTTGCGGTCGGCGTGGGCGTGACCGGAGGAGTGGTCGGGGTCGGCGTGACCGGCGGGGTGGTCGCGGTGGCCGTCGGGGACGGCGTGACCGGCGGGGTGGTGGCTCCGCTTCCCGTCACACGGACCGCGGCGTCCGACGTGATGGTCGCTCCGCGGGGCTGCTCCACCCTGCCGTTGCTGATGCCGGTGACCTGGAGCAGGCTGCTCACGCGGTCCTTGTAGGCGTCGTAGGCGCTGGACGGGATCGTCACGGTGACCTTGGACTGATCGTTGTCCGCGACCACCTGGGCGGGGATCCGCTCGGTCCTGCTGGGACCGACGTAGGCGGCGAGCCCCTGGAGGTCGTAGAAGCCGTCCCGGTTGGACTCGAGGACGACGGTGTCGCCGCCCTTGACCTCCACGACGTCGACGTCCTTCTTGTACGCGAAGTACGCGGCGCTCCGCTGCAGCGTCTGCGCGGTCCCGCTGAGGTCGACCCCGCCGACGCCGCCGCTGCCGGAGGCTTCGGCGACGGAGAGGGTGGCCGACGTGGTCAGCTCGTAGCCGCTGTCGACCGGCTGGCCGATCGGCTCCTCGGGGTTCTTGATCGGCTGCTTCTGCGCAGTGATCTGCAGAGCGACGGTTCCACTGCCGAACGAGGCGAGGGGCCGCTTCAGGTCGATGCGGAAGCTGCGACTTCCGGACGCGAGGGTCGCCGACCCGGCGAGGTCGTAGTCCCCGATGGCCCAGTTGTAGGTCGTGAACGCCGGGTACGGTCCCGTCGGCCGAGCGGAGTCGGAGAGCGTGACGTCGAGCCCGGTGACGTCGCCCGCGACGGCAGCGGTCTGGGCGGCCGAGAAGGTCTCCGTCGTCGACCAGTTATAGGGACTGACCTGCGCGGACAGACGCTCCTGCTCGGCGGCAGCCGCTCCGGCTCCTGTCGTCACTCCGAGGACGACGGCTGCCGTGCTCGCGACCGCGATGGCGGTGCGCCTCCACCTCGCTCGCGTCGTCGTCTGCGGTCGGGATGTGGTCATGGCGAGTTCCCCCTCGTCGTGGTCCTCGTGCCGAGCACTCCCGTCGGCACGTCCGTCGCGGTGCCCGCGCTGGGGCCCACGTGTCGGTCCGGGCAGCCTAACCGTGCGGAGCGGCGTCCCGGGGAGGGGAGGGCGCCGCCGACCACCGGGATCGCCGACCTGTCCGCTCGCACGAGGCGGTGCTCACGCTCGGATCCGTACCGGTCGGAGTGGTCCTGCAGGAGCGATGGGCGAACACCGGGCTCTCTCGGACTCGACGGGCGAGGGGCCTTGTCGAGGATCCTTTCGTCCTTTCCGACCCCGACCGGGGCGCATGGCGGAGCGGTTCCCGGTCGAGGCCGGCGCGTCAGCCCTGGATCGGGACGGTCCGGCCGACCAGGCAGGCGCCGGTCGCGATCGGTGCCGCGATCACCGCCCGCACCCCGCCGCTCTTCGGGCCGTACTGGCCGATGAGGCACGACTCCCCGAGCTTGACGGAGACCTGCACCGAGTCCGCGTCGAGTCCGACCGAGGTCTCGTCGGCCGTCAGCTGCATCGACTCGCGGGAGAACCCCGCCGCGACGAGCGCGTCGACCACGCTGGAGCCGCTCACCTCCGGATCGGGCTCGGCCGCCGCGCGAAGGGTCTGCTCGAACACGGGGAGGTTCTGCTCCGTCGTCCCGCCCGGCACGAAGGCGACGGGCGCGGCGGACTCCGCCGGTGCCGGCGCCTCGGCCGCGGAGGAGGACACCACGGGGTCCGGCGCCGACGGCGACGTGCAGCCGGAGAGGCAGACGGCGAGACCGCCGAGCACGAGCGCGATGCGGGCCGCTCGGTTCCGTGTCACGCCCGGCTCCTCCCGACCGGGACGGCTCTCGCTCCGGTCCCCCGGATCAGAACGGGGTCTCCCCGGATCCTACCGAGAGACCGGGAGCGCCTCCGCCGACGCCCGCCGCCACCGGCGGCTCGGGCGCGGCATCACCGCGGTCATGGCCCGACGCGCCCCAATCCCCCGCCGCGGCGCCCTCGCGCGGCGCCTCCTCGCTCCACGCGGGCTCGGCGGCAGGGGCGGGAGCAGAGGCGCGCCCGACGGTCTTCGTGAAGCTGCTGGTCCCCCAGGCGAGGTCGTGCCCGATGCCCTCGGCCGTGAGGACCACATCGGTACCGGCCTTGCCTCCCGCCTCCCAGGCCCTCACCCCGAGCCGCCCGGTGACCAGGATCCGGTCGCCGCGCGACAGGGAGGACAGCGCGTTGCCGGCCAGGCCGTTGAACGCGGTGACGGTGTACCAGTTGGTCGAGACGTCGACCCAGCGCTGCTCCGAGCGGTCGTAGCGCCGCTGCGTCGAGGCGAGCCGGAAGCTGGTCATCGCGGTGCCGCTGGAGGTCTCGATGCTCCGGGGCTCGGTGCCGATGGTCCCGATGACGGTCAGGGTGTCGGTCATGGTCGTGTCCTCTCTACTCCTGCCCCGCCACGGCTGCGACGGGCACGGCGCCCGGGCGGAGGGGGCTGGTACCACTCGGGCGCCGCAGGGCCAGTGTCGCGACGAAGGGCCCGCCTCCGAGGTGGAGGCGGGCCCTTTTGGGGAGAGGACGAGCGGATCGTCCCCTGTGGAGGAGCGTTACGATGCGATGATGTACCTCGAGTAGGACTTGCGGATCTTGTTCACCTTGGGCAGTGCGACCGTCATGCAGTAGCCCTGGCCCGGGTTCTTCGCGAAGAAGTCCTGGTGGTGGTCCTCGGCGGGGTAGTAGACGCCCAGCGGCGAGATCTCGGTGACGATCGGGCCGTCCCACCACTCGGACGCACGGTCGCGCGCGGTCTCGAACAGCTCCTTCTCCTCGTCGGAGGAGTAGAACATCGCCGAGCGGTACTGCGTGCCGACGTCGTTGCCCTGGCGGTTCAGCTGTCGCGGGTCGTGCAGGGTGAAGAAGACGTCGAGGACGACCTGCTCGGGGATGACCTCGGGGTCGAAGGTGACGGCGACGGCCTCGGCGTGGCCGGTGCGCCCGGAGCAGACGTCCTCGTAGTCGGGCTCGGTCGTGCGGCCGCCGGTGTAGCCGGAGACGACGTCGGTCACGCCGTCGAGGACGCGGTAGACGGCGTCCAGACACCAGAAGCATCCTCCGGCGAGTACGAATGTGCGCATTGCGTGTGACTCACTTCCTGTCGCGTCGACGCGTCCGGGGTGCCGGAGGCGTCAGTCGGTCCAACACGCTCACCGCCCCCTGCATTCCGCGGATCCGCCCCCTGCAATAGAGTCGCGGCGTGAGCTACGACGCCGCCCCCGCCCGCTACGACCGCATGGACTACCGACGCACCGGACGGAGCGGCCTGCTGCTGCCCGCCCTGTCGCTGGGCCTCTGGCACAACTTCGGATCCGACCGCTCCCTCGACACGCAGCGCGCGATCCTCCGCCGCGCGTTCGACCTGGGCGTCACCCACTTCGACCTCGCGAACAACTACGGACCGCCCTACGGCGCCGCCGAGACGGCCTTCGGCCGCATCCTCGCGGAGGACCTCCGCCCGTACCGAGACGAGATCGTCATCTCGTCCAAGGCCGGATACGACATGTGGCCCGGCCCGTACGGGGACGGCGGCTCGCGCAAGTACCTGCTCTCCTCGCTCGATCAGAGCCTGCAGCGGATCGGCGTCGACTACGTGGACGTCTTCTACTCGCACCGGCCGGACCCGGAGACTCCGATCGAGGAGACCATGGGCGCTCTCGTCTCGGCGGTGGAGTCGGGCAAGGCGCTCTACGCCGGCATCTCGAACTACTCGCCCGAGCAGACCCGGGCCGCGCAGGCGGCACTGGCGGGCAGCGGAGTGCCGCTCCTCCTGCACCAGCCCCGCTACTCGCTCTTCGACCGCGGACCCGAGGACGGCCTCTTCCCCGTGCTCGACGAGCTCGGCACCGGCTGCATCGTCTTCTCGCCGCTGGCGCAGGGGCTCCTGACGGACCGCTACCTCGACGGCACCGTGCCGGAGGGGTCCCGTGCGGCGACGTCGCGCTTCCTCTCCTCCGACCGGATCGACGAGGCGTACCTGACACGCGCCCGCGGCCTGAACGCGATCGCGCAGCAGCGCGGCCAGTCGCTGGCCCAGCTCGCCCTGAGCTGGGTGCTCCGGGTGCCCACCGTCACGAGCGCCATCATCGGCGCGTCGAGCGTCGCGCAGCTCGAGCAGAACGTCGCCGCGCTGGACGCCGGCCCCCTCTCGCAGGAGGAGATCGACGCGATCGAGGAGTTCGCGGTGCACGGGACGACCCTGCGCTGACGCCCCGGCGGGGATGTCGGTGGTCGGCCGTAGTCTGCGACAGCACTCGGCCGGTGGGTGCTCCGAGACTCGAGCAGGAGGAACCGATGTCCCTGTCCACGCTGCACGCCACCCGCACCCCGCCGACGCTCACCCGGGTCAACGCCCGGCTGTGGCGCGTGAGCACCGGCTCGGGTGCCGTCGTCGGCCACATCGAGCTGGTCGAGGATCCGCCCGGCGAGCGGTACCGCGCCCGGCTGCTGCGGGCGGGCATGCCCGCCGGCGCCGAGCTCGGCGAGTTCTGGAGCGTCGACGACGCGATCGAGGTCTTCCGCGTCGCCTGACGCGCCGATCCGCCCGGTCGGCGGCGTGCCGAACGGGCGGCGGCGACCGCCCCGGATAGCGTTCGCCCCATGCAGTGGTGGAACGAGTTCATGTCCTGGATCCGCACGAGCGACGGGCACCAGGCGGTCTTCACGGCCGCTGTGGTCCTGCTGGCCGTGGTGGTCGGAGCGATCGTGATCGGCTCCGTCTTCCGGGCGTCCATCGCGCGCCTCATCCGTCAGCAGGATCACGAGCGGAAGAACGCGGTCATCGCGACGCTCGTCGACGCCGCGGTCGACGCCTCGGCCTGGAACGTCCTCAGCAGCCCGGAGCGCGTCCTCAGCGACCGCGCGTCCGCGCAGGCCGAGACGCACCTGCGCCTCCTGCCCGTCAAGGGCTCCGGAGTCGCGGCCAACTGGGCCGCTCACGAGCTCGCCGAGCTGAAGCACACGTCGAGCACCGGCGGCTACCAGACGCAGGCGAGCGTGGGCGAGTTCCGCGACCGCCTCGTGCAGTGGCGGGACAAGCCCGGGCGCGCCCGGAAGGCCTTCCTCGCCGACCTCGAGCGCTGGCGCTTCTCGGAGACGGGTCGAGACCGCTCCGCCGAGTCCGCTCCGTCGTCCGATCGGGCCGCGAGCACCGCCGAGGCCGCTCCCCAGCGCACCGCTCCCCCGGCCGCGGCACCGACCGCCGTCGCACCGGTCGTCGTCGGCGCGGGCTCCGCCTCCGGCTCTGCAGCCCCGCAGACGCCCACGATCGTCCTCCCCGCGTCGGCCGGGGACGCCTCGCAGGAGGAGACCCGCCGCCTGCTCGCCGACGTCGACCGCCTGGAGGTGCCGTCGCGCGAGCGTCCCGTGGAGGAGCTGCCGCCCGTCGACCCGCAGCGCTCGGCTCCTGCCGCCGAGCCGCAGCCGGACGCGGAGCACGACGCGACGCCGTCGGCTCCGGCCGACGGAGACCGCGACGACGTGCCGGCCGACGACGAGGCGGTCGTCCGGGCGGACGAGGCCCGGTTCGAGCGGTCCGCCTCGGACGACGACCGAGGCCAGGACCGCAGCTCGGTCTGAGTGCTCCCGACCACGAGAAGAAGGCCCCGATCGCGAGTGCGATCGGGGCCTTCTCCGTGGTGCGGGCGGTGCGTGTACTGACTAGCTGTGTGCATCACGTGCACGGGCGACTCGGCCGACCAGTACGGCGAGGGGCGCCGCGACGATCGTCCACGCGACGGCGATTCCACCGAGGATGGCGAGGAGCAGCATGGTCGTACCTCCGTTCGTTACGTCGTTGTAATTCCGGACACCCCAAGACTAGGTGCCTGAATGACACTCAAACGACTTCGGGTGGGAAACACGCCGGTGTTGCCTCCGATTTGCCGGTGTGTTACTGGTGGAGCGACCGCGAGTCCTCGTCCGAGGGTCACCGGAGCGGAGGAAAACCCCGTGGGTGCCGGGCGTCACTCCTCGGAGGAGCGCAGCGCCGCCCGAGGAGAGGCCGCGACGCGGTCGAAGGACGGGCGCGAGGCGTCGACGCTGATCCGCACGCCACCGGGACAAGACTAGGGACGGCGACCGGCGCGCTCCCGATCCGATGGTGCCCCCGGCAGGAATCGAACCTGCGACCAAGAGATTAGAAGGCTCCTGCTCTATCCGCTGAGCTACGGGGGCGGACTCCGACCACGATACCGAAGCGCAGAGGCCGCGCCCGCCGGGGCCTAGGCGCCCCGGACGAGTCCCAGCACTCCCACGACCAGGGAGACCACGGCGAGGGCGAGCGACACGCCGATGAGCACCGTGTGCACGCGGAGGAAGGTCGTCGCGCGGCCGTCCGCGTCGCGCGCCCGCGGGTCCTTGCGGACGCGGCGGAGGAAGGGCGGCCAGACGATCGCGTTCCACACGGCGTTGACGATCAGGAGGCAGCAGGCGAGCGTGATCACGAGGGTCCAGTGTAGGAGGAGCGGGACGGCCGGACCGGGTGTCGGCGGCCGCCGATAGACTGCCCCGCATGAGTAGCGCCCCCGACCGTCTTGTCTGGATCGACTGCGAGATGACGGGGCTCGACCTCTCCGTCGACGAGCTCGTCGAGATCGCCGTCGTCGTCACCGACTTCGAGCTGAACCCGCTCGACAAGGGGCTCTCCCTCGTCATCCGGCCCGACGCGACCGCGCTCGAGAACATGGGCGATTTCGTCCGGTCGATGCACGAGACCTCCGGCCTGCTGGTCGAGATCCCCTCCGGCGTCAGCGTCGCGGAGGCCGAGTACGAGGTGCTGGAGTACGTGCTGAAGCACGTCCCGGCCGAGCAGCAGGCCCCCCTCGCCGGCAACTCGATCGGCACCGACCGCGCCTTCCTCGCGAAGTTCATGCCGCGCCTCGACGGCCACCTGCACTACCGCAACGTCGATGTCAGCACGATCAAGGAGCTGGCACGGCGCTGGTTCCCGCGCATCTACTTCAACGCGCCCAAGAAGCACGGCGGACACCGCGCTCTCGCCGACATCCTCGAGAGCATCCGCGAGCTGCAGTACTACCGCCGTGCCGTGTTCGTGGAGCAGCCGGGGCCGAGCACCGCCGAGGTGCAGGCCGTGTCGGCCGCCGTCGTGGACGAGTTCGCCTCGCGGATGTAGTACTCTCGTACAGTTGCTTCGGCGGGTCACCCCGCCGAAACACGCTCCTGGTGGGTATAGCTCAGTTGGCAGAGCGCCTGGTTGTGGTCTAGGAGGTCGCGGGTTCGAGCCCCGTTACTCACCCCAGTGGCTGTGCATGCAGCGGAAGAGGCCCGGAGTTCCGACTCCGGGCCTCTTCGCACATCCGGCGACCGGCAGCGATCGCCGACGCAGAGAGGTCCCGGATGCTCGAGCTGGACGAGGACGCCTTCGAAGCCCTGGTGATCTCCGAGCTCGACGCGCTCCCGGACGACATGGTCGACGGGCTCGACAACGTCGTGTTCGTGGTGGAGGACCGGCCCGAGGACGGGACCCTGGATCTGCTCGGCTACTACGACGGCGTCGCTCTCACCGAGCGTGAGCGCTACGGCTTCGGCGAGATGCCCGACCGCATCGTGCTGTTCCGCGAGCCACACCTCGCCGCGTGCGACGATCTGGACGCGCTGCGCGACGAGATCCACGTCACCCTCGTCCACGAGATCGCGCACTTCTACGGCATCGACGACGACCGGCTGCACGAGCTCGGCTGGGCCTGATCACCGCCGAGGGAGAGCCCCCACGGGAATCCGCGCGTCGCCGCGCTCGGACGGGACCCCTCAGCCGCGCACCGCTCCCCCGCCGCCCGTGTCCAGCACGAGGTCGGCGTTCTCCCGGGTCCGCTCCCGAGCGCAGTAGGAGCGGAAGTCGCGGTCCCAGGCGTCCCAGTGCGGAGCGAAGAGCTCGCCGTCGCGCTCCAGCGCGCGCACGCGCCGAACCTCGTCGTCGGCCTGGAGCCAGACCACCAGATCGGCGTGGCGGCGCGCGGCGGCGCCGGCCGACCCGCAGCCCTCCAACACCAGAAGCTTCTCGCGGACGGCGCGGCGCCCGGCCGTCGTCCCCGCGGCCCAGTTCCAGGGCCGCCAGTGCGCCACGAGGCCGAGGCCGTGGGGGCGGACGAGCGTCCCGGCCGTCTCCCGCGACGCCCGGTCCAGGCCCGTCCAGCCGGGGTAGAGGTCGTCCATCCGCACGAGCGTGACCGACGGTGCCGCCGGCGCGAGACGGAGCTGCTCGACCAGCGCGCGCGCGAACGTCGACTTGCCGGAGCCGCTCGGTCCGTCCAGCAGCACCGTCCGACGCCGCCGCGCGATCACGGAGCGGGCGAGGTCGCCCGCCGTGTGATCCGTCAGCGGCAGGATCCGCTCAGCCATGCAGGACGAAGCTCCAGGAGCCGGTGACGACGGCGGCGGTCACGGCGACGGCAGCGATCAGCACTCCGCCCGCGAGCAGCAGGAGGTCGCCGGCTCCGAGGCGCGACTGCCGCGCCCAGGTGCGCGGGACGCCGGAGCCGAAGCCCTTCGCCTCCATCGCCGTCGCGAGCCTGCTCCCCCGCCGGATGGCCAGCACGAGCAGCGAGAACGTGCGGGCCGCGAGGCTGCGGAGCGCCTCGACGGGCCCGCGGCCGTCGGCGACCCCACGGGCCCGGCGGGCCATCGACAGGGTGCGCCAGTCGTCGACGAGCAGACCGACGAGCCGCATGCCGGCGAGAGCGCCGAGCACGAAGCGCGAGGGCAGGCGCAGGATCTGCGCGAGGCCGTCCGCCAGGTCCGTCGGGTCGGTGGTGGCGATGAGGACCACGCTCGGCAGTCCGATCGCCAGGACGCGCAGCGCGATGGCCAGCCCGAGGGCGACGGATCCCTCTGTGACCGACACGATGAGGAACTCCGCGTAGACGGCGCCGCTGTCGCGCCCGTAGAGGACTGTCGAGAGGCCGGCGAGCGGAGCCGCGATCCAGACGGGAGCCGTCCGCCGCACGAGCTCACCCGCTCGGAGCCCCGCGAAGGGCAGAACCAGCAGCTCGAGCGCCAGCGCCGTCGCCGCGGAGACCGCATCGACCGTGAGGAGGAGCGCGAACGCGATGACCAGGCTGGCGAGGAGCTTGGCCACCGGGTTGGCCCGGGCGATCCGGCTGCGCGCGGGAACGGAGTCGAGGAGCGTCATCCCGACACCACCTCGCGGGCGCCGAGGGTGACGACCGAGTCGGCGAGGGCGGCGACCAGCGCCTCGTCGTGGGTGACGGCGAGCACCGCCGTGCCCGCGTCGCGCTGCTCGGCGAGGAGGTCGACGAGCACCTCCCAGGTCAGGCGGTCCTGCCCGAACGTCGGCTCGTCGAGGACGAGCACGGACGGCGACCGGGTGAGGGCGGACGCGACGGCCAGGCGCCGCTTCTCGCCTCCGGAGAGGGTGAACGGATTGGCGTCGGCGAGGTGCGCGAGGCCGAGGCGCTCCAGGAGCTCCTCCGCCCGATGCCGCTCCGTCTCGTCGCGGGCGCCCAGCGCGAGCTCGGCGCGCACGCGAGCGGTGAGGAACTGGTGCTCCGGCTCCTGGAACACCATCGCGATCCGTCCGGCGAGCTGAGCCGAGGTCCAGCGGATCGGCTCCGGGCCCGCACCGGCGCGGAGCGACTCGGAGGCGGTCACCCGCCCCGCGACCGGCGGCAGGAGACCGGCCAGCGTGAGCGCGAGGGTCGACTTCCCCGCGCCGTTGGGTCCCAGCACGGCCGTGGCCCGCGCGGAGTCGACGGCGAGCTCGAGCCCCGAGGCCACGATGGTCGAGCGGCGGCGCCCGAGGACGGGCCGGCCGATGGCGAGGTCGTGCGCGCTCAGGGCGGCGGGCGAGGGCAGCACGCTCGCCCCGCGCCGGGCGGGGGTGTCACCGGGCAGCCAGACGCCGGAGGCGCGGAGCACGTCGTGCGTTCGATCGAGGACCTCGACTGGAGCGCCGTCGGCGACGACCGCGCCGTCCCGCCCGAGCACCACGACCCGGTCGACGAGGCCGACCCACACGTCGACCCGGTGCTCGACGACGATCAGCGTCGCCCCCGTGCGGGCGGCCGTGCGCTCCACCGCCGCCCGCACCTCGCGTACACCGTCCGGATCGAGGTTGGCGGTGGGCTCGTCGAGGAGCAGGAGCCGCGGACGCATGGCGAGCACACCCGCCAGGGCGAGCCTCTGCTTCTGCCCGCCCGAGAGCGCCGAGGTGGAGTGGTCCAACGGCACGTCGAGCCCGACGTCGCCGAGTGCCTCCCGCACCCGCGCGGGGATCTCCTCGCGCGGCACGCCGAGGTTCTCGCAGGCGAACGCGACGTCGTCGCCGATCCGCGCCAGGACCGCCTGAGTGTCCGGATCCTGCAGCACGAGCCCAGCGACACCGCGCCGGGTGAGCGGCGCCGCTCCGTCGATCTCGAGCTCGCCGGCCGCGGAGCCGTCCTCCTCCCCGCCGAGGACGCCGGCCAGGGCGTGCAGCAGCGTGCTCTTTCCCGCGCCGGAGGGGCCGAGGAGCAGCACGCGCTCCCCGGGCTCCAGCGCGAGATCGAGGCCGGAGAGGGCGTCGCGGGAGCGTCCCGCGTGCCGCCAGCTCCAGCCCCGCGCCCGGACGGAGGCGCCGCTCATCGAGCGCCCGCGCCGGCTCCCTCGACCGTCCGGCCCTCGCGCCCGGAGGCGAAGCGGTCCAGCGCTCCCGAGGCCGCGAGCCCCCGCACCGCGAACCAGGACAGCAGCCCGGCCAGGAGCGCGCCCGAGACGATCGAGGAGGCGACGTAGACGGTCTTGAAGAGCGCGTCGTTGACGGCGTAGTACGACAGCAGGTCGTTGATCGCGAGGGCGAGCCCCGCACCGGCACCGGCCAGCATCGCGACGAGCGGACGGCCGCTGCGGTAGAGGAAGAGCGCCAGGACGATCTCCGCGCCGAGTCCCTGCACGAGTCCGGAGATCAGCACGGTGAAGCCCCACTGGGTGCCGATCAGAGCCGACACGGCCGCGGCGACCAGCTCGGTGTAGAGCGCGGCTCCGGGCTTGCGGATGATCAGGCCGCCGAGGACGCCGGCGAAGAGCCAGCCGCCGCCGAGGAGCCCGCCGAGCCCGGGCAGGAACTCGAAGGCGAGGCCGAGGACGTTCGTCGCCAGGCCCCAGGCCCAGAAGACGATCCCGCTCGCGACGGCGACGACGCTCGCCACCACGATGTCGACGACCCGCCAGCGCAGATCGCGCCGGGCCGGGGCGGAGGAGGTGAGGTTCTGCGCGTTCGTGTTCTGCGCGTTCGTGTTCTGCGCGTTCGTGTTCTGCGCGTTCGTGTTCTGCGCGTTCGTGTTCTGCGCGTTCGTGTTCTGCGCGTTCGTGTTCTGCACTGACGTGCCCTTTCGTGGAAGCGAATGGAGGGCACGGGTTGGTAAGAGGAGATCGAAACGTTCCTTCGCTGGCATGACCCAGATCAGGTTCGACGGTCGAAGGCTGCTGCCTTCCTCTCAGCCCGGTGCACCGGACTCCCGTGTTCGTCGGCAATCATAGACGTCATGTCGTGGTCGGTGGTCGTCGTCCTGGCCGTGCTGCTGATCGTCCTGCTGCAGGCCCTGCTCTGGCAGCGCCGTGCGCGGATCCGCCGCGAGCTGCTCAGCTACGGCACGCGGGTGCCGGCGCGCGTCGTCGGGCCGGATCCGGCACGCGGCGATCGCGATTCGGCACGGGATCTGGGCAGGCTCCTGGTCGTCTACCGGACCGCCGAGGGTGTGGAGAAGCGCGCGCAGAAATACCCGCTGAAGCGGGGGGACGCGTGGATGGCCGGTGAGCCCGCCGCGGTGATCTACGACCCCCGCCGGCCGGACGACGCCGAGCGTCTGATCGTCGGCTTCGGCCGGACGAAGAAGAAGTGGTACCCCGCGCGCCAGCAGCGCGCCAGCTGACGCGGGGCCGCTCCGGCTACTTCTTGAGGGCGCGGATGATGCGCGCGAGGGCCTTGCCGGTCACCCACACGAAGGGGATGCCGACGGCGAGGACCGAGATCACGTTCGGCTGGAACCGCAGGCCGAGGTCGTCCTTGATGTAGGCGCCGATCGGGATGACCGTGGCGCCGCCGCCTCCGCCGCCGCCCTCCTGGCCGTCCTCGGAGCCGCTGCCTCCGCCGAAACCGAACCAGCGGAGGGCGACGGGGACGAGCGAGACGCCGTCGACGGTGACGGGCTCGCCGTAGATCGTCGCGGTACCCGCGGTGGTGACGGTGTCGGCCAGGGAGACTGCGATGTTGGGCATGGTGCGACGGTACTCCGCGGCTCTCCGCGGCGACAAGCGGCCCGCCGGGGCGCACAGGACTCGTCCATGGACCTCCGGGGACCTGCTGCCATGATCGACGGATGTCCGCCCGCACCCGCCGCCGCCGCCCCGTGCGCTCGGCCGCGGTGGCGGTCGCGAGCCTCGTGCTCGCCGCCTTCCTCGCCTTCCACCGCGCGCTGCCCGATCCGATCGGCTGGCTGTCGGTCCTCGAGGTCGGGATCCCCTGGACGGGGCTGCTCGTGTTGCTCCTCATCGCGGCCGCGGCGGCCCTCCGGTCGCGCCGGACGGCGGCCGCGGTCACCGTGCTGGCGATGGTCTACGGCGTGCTGGTGCTGCCGGTCGCGCTTCCGGCGCCGGCCGTGCGCTCCGGCTCGTTCACCGTCGTCAGCCAGAACATCGAGACGAGCAGCGACGCCGGTGGGCTGGCCGCCTCGCTCGCCGCCCGCGGCCCCGACGTGATCGCGCTGCAGGAGCTCGACGGAGACGACGTGGACGCGGTCGACGCCGAGCTGGCCGACGAGTACCCGTACTCGTCCGTCTCGAGCACCGTCGGCGTCTGGAGCCGGACCGAGCTGACCGACGAGGAGCCGCTCGACCTCGGTCTCGGCTGGGAGCGCGCGCTCGCCGTCGACGTCGACACGCCGGTCGGCAGCGCGCGCCTGTTCGTGGTGCACCTGGCCTCGTTCCGGCCGGGCGACCACGAGGAGCGGGACACCATGCTCTCGAACCTCGCCACCGCTCTCCGAGACGACGCGTCGGAGCGGACACTGGTCATCGGCGATTTCAACACGCCGACGGACGACCACCTGTTCGCTCCGGTGCTGGCGGAGGCGGGCCTCGTCCGCACGGGCGGAGTCGGCTTCCCGGCGACCTGGCCGTCCCTGCTGCCGCTCGTCTCGCTCGACCACGCGCTCGCCGACGGCGTCACCGCCGCGACCGTCGCGGTCCTGCCGCCGAACGGCTCCGACCACCGTCCGATCAGTCTGACGATCGGTTCCGCGTAGCGAGCGTGTCGCTGAGGTCGATCCCCTTGGCCGACTCGGGAGCCGACCGGGACAGGAGCGAGGCGGGACGCACGGCCCCGGAGCCGAAGCGGGCGGCCACGCCGTCGACCGCGAGCTCCGCGTCGCGCCAGTCGTCGGAGTCGCTCCACAGGGAGAACGCGACGTCGTCGCCCTCGACCAGCTGCTCGC
This sequence comes from Rathayibacter sp. AY1A5, assembly GCF_002930875.1. Classification (NCBI taxonomy): domain Bacteria; kingdom Bacillati; phylum Actinomycetota; class Actinomycetes; order Micrococcales; family Microbacteriaceae; genus Rathayibacter; species Rathayibacter sp. AY1A5. Next base: position 76,342 of record NZ_PSTM01000011.1, read on the forward strand.
CGCGCACGCCGATCAGCCGCACGGGCCGCCGCATCGGGTTGGCCGCCTCGAGGAGCGCGGAGGAGGCCTCGTAGAGGACCCGGGCCACGTCCGTCGCCTCGACGAGCGTGCGGGAGCGGGTGAGGGTGCTGAAGTCGCCGAAGCGCACCTTCACCGCGACGGTGCGGCAGCGCACTCCCGAGCGGCGCATCCGCACGGCGACCTTGTCGCAGAGCCGCAGCAGCTCACGACGGACGAGCTCGGGGTCGGCCACGTCGTCGGCGAACGTGATCTCGTGTCCGGCGCTCTTCTCGATCTGGCGGGTGTCGACCGGCCGCGGATCCACCCCGTTCGCCAGGGCGTGCAGGCGCCTCCCGGTCGCCTCGCCGAGGGCGGACACCAGCGACGGCAGCGGGGTGGTCGCGACGTCGGCGACGGTGCGCAGACCGCGGCGGACGAGCGCCTCCTCCGTGCTCGCGCCGACTCCCCACAGCGCGCTCACGGGCAGCGGATCGAGGAACTCGCGGACGCCGTCGGCGGGGACGACCAGCAGACCGTCGGGCTTGGAGCGGCCGGAGGCGAGCTTGGCGACGAACTTGGTGCTGGCGATCCCGACCGAGCAGGTCAGCCCGAGCTCGGCGTGCACCCGGCGGCGGATCTCGGTGCCGATCGCGAACGGCGAGCCCGAGATGCGGCGGGCACCCGCGACGTCGAGGAACGCCTCGTCGATGCTCAGGCGCTCGACCAGCGGCGTGAAGGAGTCGAAGATCGCCATGACGCGGCGAGAAGCCTCGCGGTAGCGCTCCATGTGCGGCTCGAGGACCACGGCCTGCGGGCAGCGGCGGAGGGCGACCGCCATGGGCATCGCCGAGTTGACGCCGTAGCGGCGCGCCTCGTAGGTCGCCGCTGTGACGACGGAGCGCGCTCCGTGGTGCCCCACGATGACCGGCCTCCCGCGCAGATCCGGCCGGTCGAGCAGCTCGACGGAGGCGAAGAACGCGTCCATGTCGATGTGCATGATGCTCGCGCGCGGGTCGTCGAAGGGCTCGGTCGTGACCTGCCGCCCCGTGCCGTCCTGCTTGCTCACGCGGTGCCGTCCTGCTCGCTCACGCCGTGCCGTCCTGCCTGCTCACGCCGCTCCGTCCTGCCCGCCCACGCCCTGGGACATGCTCGCACGCACCACCGACATCGGCCGCTCGACCGCTGCGCGCGGGCCGGCCGGGAATGAGCGCCGACCACTCGCGGTTGACCCGAGCACCACGACGCTCCGGAGAGACCATGACGCACGAGCAGCCCGACTCCCCCACCGCCACCGAGACCGGCCCCGGCGCCGAGATGAGCCGCTGGCTCGATCTGCAGGACCGCGCCCACCGCGCCTTCGAGCTCCGGCTGAGCGCCGTCGAGGACTGGTCGGCCCCCACGCCCGACACCGAGTGGGACACGCGCGCGCTCGTGCTGCACGTCGTCCGCGAGCAGCAGCGCGCGCACACGCTCCTCTCGGGCGGCGACGAGTCGGCGCTGCGACTCGAGTCCGTCGCCACCGATCTGAGGAGCGAGTGGCGCCGCGTGACCGACCGCCTGCGCGTCGCTGTCCGCACCGTCGACCCGGCGGCGACCGTGCAGCTGGGGCGCGACACCGTCAGCGCCGTCGAGCTGCTGCAGGAGCAGACGGCCGATGTGACCGTCCACGCCTGGGACCTCGCCCGCGCGACCGGCAGCGACGAGCGGCTGGACGAGGAGCTCGTCGCAGCGGTCTGGGAGCTCTTCGCACCCCAGGAGGAGACCCTGCGCGCGAGCGGCCTCTACGCCGCGCCCGTGCCGGTCGACGACGCCGCCTCCCTCCAGAGCCGCCTGCTCGCCATCACCGGACGCGACGACCGCCTCGCCGCCTGACGGCCCGGCGCCCGGACGCCGTCAAGGCCTGGGGGCGTCCAGGGACGCCGCGGCAGGATGGAGTGGACCACGAACACGGGGCGACCCGCCCCGACGAGGAGAGGAACGTCCATGACACGCATCGCCGTCATCGGAGCCCACGGCAAGGTGGGGCAGCAGATCCTGCACCTGCTCTACGACGCCGGCCACGAGTCGGTCGGAGTGATCCGCAACCCCGATCACGCCGAGGACATCGTCCGGCTGGGCGGCGAGCCGCTCGTGCACGACCTCGAGGACACGACGCCCGAGGCCTTCGCCGAGGCGCTGGGCCACGTCGACGGCATGGTCTTCACCGCCGGAGCCGGACCCGACTCGGGCCCGGAGCGCAAGCGCACCGTCGACCTGGGGGCGTCCGTCCTCAGCCAGAAGGCCGCCGCGATCGTCGGGGTCCAGCACTTCGTGCAGGTCAGCGCGATCGGTGTGGACGAGCCGCTCCCCGAGGACACGGAGGAGGGCTGGAAGGCCTACGTCGAGGCCAAGCGCGACGCCGACGCGGCACTGCGCGACTCCGGCCTCGACTACACGATCCTCCGCCCGGGCGGGCTGACGGACGACGAGGGCACCTGCACGATCACGCTCGGCACCTCCGTCGAGAAGGGGAGCATCCCCCGAGCGGACGTCGCCGCCACGGTGATCGCCGCCCTGGCGCAGCCGACCTCCATCGCGAAGACGTGGGAGATCGTCTCCGGTCCCACCCCGATCGAGGACGCGGTGGCTCAGGGAGCCTGAGCCCCGGCACCTCCTCCTAGAGTGGGGCGGGTGAGCACCCACCCGCCCCGCCCCTGGATCCGCAGCTACGCGCCCGGCGTGCCGACGGAGCTCGAGCTCCCGACCGGCTCGCTCGTCGACATCGTCACCGAGTCGGCCGAGCGGTATCCCCACCAGGTCGCGCTCGAGTTCTTCGGCCGTTCGACCAGCTACTCCCAGCTCGCCGACGAGGTGGAGCGGGCCGCAGAGGGCCTCCGCCGCCTGGGCGTCCGCGCGGGCGATCCTGTCGCCCTCGTCCTCCCGAACTGCCCGCAGCACGTCGTCGCCTTCTACGCCGTCCTCCGGCTCGGCGCCGTGGTGGTCGAGCACAACCCGCTCTACACCCCGCGCGAGCTGCGCCACCAGTTCGAGGACCACGGCGCTCGTGTCGCGATCGCCTGGAACCGCGTCGTGCCGACGGTGCAGGACCTCCCGGCCGATCTCGGCGTCGAGACCGTCGTCGCCGTCGACCTCACCCGCGCGATGCCCGCCTCGATGCGCGCAGCCCTCCGCCTGCCGCTGAAGAAGGCCCGGGAGTCGCGCGCCGCGCTGACCGGGCCGGTCCGCGGCGCGATCGACTGGGAGACGCTGCTGCGCCGGCGGATCGACCCGGCGCACCCGCGCCCGGTCGCGGAGGACCTCGCGGTCATCCAGTACACGAGCGGCACGACCGGCACGCCCAAGGGCGCCGAGCTGACCCACGCGAACCTGACGGCGAACGCCGCCCAGTCGCGCGCCTGGGTGCCGACGGTCCGCCGCGGCGACTGCGTGGTCTACGCGGTGCTCCCCATGTTCCACGCCTACGGGCTGACGCTCTGCCTCACCTTCGCGATGAGCGTGGGCGCGCGCCTGGTGCTGTTCCCGAAGTTCGACCCGGAGCTGGTGCTGAAGGTCGTCAAGAAGCACCCCGCCACCTTCCTCCCGGCCGTTCCGCCGATCGCGGAGCGCCTGGCGCGCAGCGCGCAGCAGCGGGGCGTCTCCCTGCGCGGCATCGAGATCGCCATCTCGGGTGCGATGCCGCTCGACCCGGCGCTGGTCGACTCGTTCGAGGCACTGACCGGAGGCACGCTCGTCGAGGGCTACGGCCTCTCGGAGACCTCTCCGGTCCTGATGGCCAACCCGGTCGGTCCGACGCGACGCGCCGGGACGGTCGGGCTCCCGCTGCCCGGCACCGACGTGCGGATCGTCGACCCCGAGGATCCCGACACGGAGGTGGCGACCGGCGAGCAGGGCGAGCTGGTCGTGCGCGGTCCGCAGGTGTTCCGGGGCTACCACCGCAAGCCCGACGAGACGGCGGCGACCTTCACCGGTGACGGCTGGTTCCGCACCGGCGACATCGCGACGATCGACGAGGACGGCTTCGTCCGCATCGTCGACCGGATCAAGGAGCTCGTGATCACGGGCGGCTTCAACGTCTCGCCGTCCGAGGTGGAGGAGGTGCTGCTCCGCCTGCCCGAGATCAAGGAGGTGGCGGTGGTCGGCCTGCCCGATCCGCGCAGCGGCGAGTCCGTGGCGGCGGCGGTCGTCCTGGAGCCGGGCGCGCAGCTCGACGTCGCGGCCGCCCGCAAGGCCGTCCGGGAGGCGCTGACGCCCTACAAGGTGCCCAAGCGGATCACCGTCGTCGACGAGCTGCCGCGGAGCATGATCGGCAAGGTCCTCCGCCGCCAGGTGAAGGCCATGCTGACCGACGAGGACTAGCCCGGAACGAGCGAGGGCCCACGACCACTGTCCGTGATCGGGGGCCCTCTGCAACGAGGCTAGAAGCCGAAGTCGCCGCCTCCGAAGTCGCCGCCCCCGCCGAAGTCGCCTCCGCCACCGAAGTCGCCGCTGCCGGAGTCGCCCCAGCCGCCGCCGTCTCCGGCGTCCGCACCGGAGGCGTCCGCACCTCCCGCATCCGCTCCGCCGTCGGCCGAGGCGTCTCCCCCGCCGTCACCGCCGGCGTAGTCGCCTCCCGCGTCGGGGAGGAACGCGCCCGCGATGGCCGAGCCGATCGCGAACCCGGCGATCGTGCCGAGCATCGAGGAGGCGAGGACGCCGCCGAAGCCCATGCCTCCGCCGCCGGAGAAGCGCCGCTCCATGAATCCGGGCTGGCGCAGCTCGCTCCGCGTGGCGGACTGGGCGAGCGTGCGGGGGTCGTCGTCCTTCGGCGCGTCGCCGACAGGGGCCCCCTCGCTGAGCTCTCGGAAGACCTGCTGGCGCTGCTCCGGGGTCAGCTGCTCGAAGGCCTCGCGGTGCACCTGCTCGATCGCCTCGGGCGGCGCGGTGCGGAGGAGGTAGCGGTAGCGCTCGATGGCACGCTCATCGTCGGTGCGCGGAGACGTCGCCGGAGGGGAGCCGTACTCGGGCCTGCGGTCCGCGGCCTGCGGCGGCGCGTACGTCGAGCGGCGTGCGCTCTCGGGCTGCTCGTCGCGGCCCAGCAGTCGGTCCAGGAATCCCATGATCTCCTCCTCGGCGCCCGACGGACGCACACCGCCACCGTAGGCCTCTCACCGCTCCGGGTACTGAGCGTTCTCTCAGAGGCTGCTCGGAGCGGAGGCCTCGGTCACTTCTGCTTCGGGATGACCACCCACATCACGAGGTAGGCGATGATCTGCGGCCCCGGGAGGAGGCACGAGAGCACGAACAGGAGACGCACCACGAAGGGGCTCCAGCCGAATCGGCGGGCGAGACCGGCACAGACGCCGGCGATGATCCTGCCCCGACGGGGGCGCACGAGAGTAGCCATGACTCCACTCTGGCGCAGGGCGCCTGAGCGGGGCATCCGGGAAACCCCCTAGGTCTGCGCGGGAGTCCCGTCGAGCTCCTCGGGCCGGAACGCTCCGACCGAGCGGGCGAAGGCGGCGGCGCGCTCGGCGTCGGCCTCCGGCCAGACCACGTGGAAGCGCTCGAAGACCACGTCGCCGATGCCGCCCGGTGAGACGCGGGCGAAGTAGCGGCGGTGGCCGTCGAGCCAGGAGGCGCGCGTGCGGTCCCCCTCGCCCTCGGCCCAGGCGAACGCGTCGTCGACGGAGTCGAGCGGACCGGTCCGCACGTCGTCCGTCACGAGGACGACACGCGCCGCTCCCGCGCCGTCGCAGACGATCCAGTGGTCACCCGCGACGGGCGCCCCCTCCTCGGCGAGGGACGCCGTGGCCGTCTTCACTCCGCGCCGCACGAGGCCCAGCAGCTCGTCCGCCATCGCCGTGCTGTCGCCGAACACCTCGACCGGCGGGAGCGCCTCGTCGACTCCCGGATGCGCGGAGCGGTACTCCGCCCAGAGGAGCGCCGCCGAGGCGGCGTCGGTGTCGGGGAGGGCGGTGCGCTCCGGCGCGGCGGGCACGAGCGCCACGATGTTCGCCCCGGCCAGGGAGGCGGGATCGTCGGGGTGGTTGTCGGGCGTGGTGACCGTGTCGAAAGGCCAGTGCTGCTGGAGCCAGCGGCGCGCGTAGGCGTCGAGCTCCTCCTCGAGCCGCGAGCCCCGGACGGCGGGGACGACCCACCAGGAGGCCTCGGCGGAGTCGCCGCCGCCGGGCCGGACGCTCAGAGCGCCCAGCGCCTCGGTGCGGTCCGGGCCGACGAGCAGGAACGCGTGCGCTCTGCCCGCACGCGACTCCTCCTCGAGGCGCAGGAGACCGCGCACGTCGTCGCCGAGGGACGCCGACGGCAGGGCGGCCGGATCGTCCCCGCGGAGGAGAGCCGCGAGCCACGGTCGCTGCTCGCCGATCACCGCGTGCAGGAGGTCCGCGTCGCTGGAGACGAGAGGACGCAGGAGGGCGCCTGCCGGCAGCTCGAGCCGCGCGGGAAGGGGCGCGTCGCCGGTTCCACCGCTCATGACCGCACCTCCCCGCGCACCGGCTCAGCCGGCCGCGCGCTCCAGGACGAGCTCGCGGACGCGGGCGGCGTCGGCCTGCCCCTTCATGGCCTTCATCACGGCACCGATCACGGCACCGGCGGCCTGCACCTTGCCGTCGCGGATCTTCGCGAGCACGTCGGGCTGCGAGGCCAGTGCCGCGTCGATCGCCTCGATGAGCGCTCCGTCGTCCGAGACGACCGCGAGTCCACGGGCGTCGACGACCTCCTGCGGGGTGCCCTCTCCGGCGATGACGCCCTGGAGGACCTCGCGGGCGAGGCGGTCGGTCAGCGTGCCGCTCTCGATCAGACCGGCGAGCTCGGCGACCTGGGCCGGGGTGACCAGGGAGGCCGGGTCCTCGCCCGCCGCGTTCGCGAGGCGCGCGATCTCCCCGGTCCACCACTTGCGGGCCGCCTGCGGAGCGGCTCCCGCGGAGACGGTCTCGGTGATCTCGACCAGCAGGCCGCTGTTGGCGACGTCCTGGAACTCGAGGTCGGTGAAGCCCCACTCCTGCTTGAGGCGGCGACGGCGGTCGGCGGGCTTCTCGGGGAGCGCGGCGCGCAGCTCCTCGATCAGCTCGGGGCTCGGCACGACCGGGAGCAGGTCGGGTTCCGGGAAGTAGCGGTAGTCGTCGGCGTCGCTCTTGGGCCGGCCCGCGGAGGTGCGGCCGGTGTCCTCGTGCCAGTGGCGCGTCTCCTGCGTGATCGTGCCGCCCGCGGCGAGGATCGCCGCCTGGCGCTGGATCTCGTAGCGGACGGCGCGCTCGACCGAGCGGAGCGAGTTGACGTTCTTGGTCTCGGTGCGGGTTCCGAGCTTCTCCTGGCCGATCGGGCGGAGCGAGACGTTCGCGTCGCAGCGCAGGTTGCCGCGCTCCATCTTGGCGTCCGAGATGCCGAGCGCCAGCACGATGTCGCGGATCGTCGCGACGTAGGCCTTCGCGTACTCGGGCGCGCTCTTCCCCGCGCCGTAGATGGGCTTCGTGACGATCTCCACGAGCGGGACCCCCGCGCGGTTGTAGTCCACGAGCGAGTACTCGGCGCCCTGGATGCGGCCGGTGGCGCCGCCGACGTGCGTGAGCTTGCCGGCGTCCTCCTCCATGTGCGCGCGCTCGATCGGGATCTGCACGAGCGAGCCGTCGGCCAGCTCGATCTCGACCGAGCCCTCGAAGGCGATCGGCTCGTCGAACTGCGAGATCTGGTAGTTCTTCGCCAGGTCCGGGTAGAAGTAGTTCTTGCGCGCGAAGCGGCTGGACGGGGCGATCGAGCAGCCCAGGGCGAGGCCGAGGCTGATCGAGTAGCGGACGGCCTGCTCGTTCACGACCGGCAGCGAGCCCGGGAGGCCGAGGTCGACCGGGGTCACGTTCGTGTTGGGCTCGGACCCGAACTCGTTCGGCGCGTCCGAGAACATCTTGGTCTTCGTGTTGAGCTCGACGTGCACCTCGAAGCCGAGCACCGGCTCGAAGGTCTCGAAGACCTCGTCGTAGTCCATCAGCTCGGGAGCGGACGTGTGCGCGGAGGCCATCAGACGGCACCTTCCTCGGTCGCGGAGAGCACGGAGTGGGTCAGGTCGGGAGCCTGCGCGAGGAGCGGGCGGCCCCACTTCTCCTCGAGCAGCGCCTCGAGCGCGGCGCCCACGGTGTAGAGGCGCACGTCCTCCCGGGCGGGAGCGAGGAACTGGATGCCGACAGGCAGCCCGTCCTCGTCGGCGAGGCCGGCGGGGACGGAGATGCCGGGGATGCCGGCCAGGTTCGCCGGGATGGTCGCGACGTCGCCTCGGTACATCGCCAGCGGGTCGTCGAGCTTCTCGCCGAGGCGGTAGGCGGTCGTCGGCGCTGTCGGCGAGGCGATCACGTCGACGTCCGCGAAGGCCGCGTCGAAGTCCCGCTGCACCAGGGTCCGGACCTTCTGCGCGCTGCCGTAGTAGGCGTCGTAGTAGCCGGCCGAGAGGGCGTAGGTGCCGAGGATGATCCGGCGCTTGACCTCGGGGCCGAAGCCCTGCTCGCGGGTCGCGGACATGACCTGCTCGACCGTGCCGCCGCCCTCCGGCGTGACGCGGAGGCCGAAGCGGACCGAGTCGAACTTGGCGAGGTTGCTGGAGGCCTCCGCGGGGAGGATCAGGTAGTAGGCGGCGACCGCGTGCTCGACGCTCGGGAGGCTCACCTCGACGACCTCGGCTCCGGCGCCCTGCAGGATCTCGAGCGCCTCGTGGAAGCGCGCCAGCACGCCGGGCTGGAAGCCCTCGCCGCCGTCGAGCTCCTTGACCACGCCGATCCGGAGGCCCGTCACGTCGGCGCGGCGCACCGCGTCGGCGAAGGAGGGCCAGGAGTCGCGCAGCGACGTCGAGTCGCGCGGGTCGTGGCCCGCGATGACGTCGTGCAGCAGCGCGGAGTCGAGGACCGTCCGGGAGACGGGGCCGATCTGGTCGAGGCTCGAGGCGAGCGCGATCGCTCCGTAGCGGGACACGCCGCCGTAGGTCGGCTTCACGCCGACGGTGCCGGTCACGTGCGCGGGCTGACGGATCGATCCCCCGGTGTCGGAGCCGAGGGCCAGGGGCGCCTCGTAGCTCGCGACGGCCGCGGCGGACCCGCCGCCGGAGCCGCCGGGGATGCGGTCGAGGTCCCACGGGTTGTGGGTGGGGCCGTAGGCGCTGCGCTCGGTGGTCGAGCCCATCGCGAACTCGTCCATGTTGGTCTTGCCGATCGGGACCAGCCCGGCCTCGCGGACCTTGCGCATGACGGTCGCGTCGTAGGGCGGGCGCCAGCCCTCGAGGATGCGGGAGCCGCTCGTGGTCGGCATGTCGTTCGTGACGATGACGTCCTTGACCGCGAGAGGCACTCCGGCGAGGGGGTGCAGCGACTCGCCGTCGGCGCGCCGGCGGTCGATCGCCTCGGCGGACGCGACCGCGCCCTCGCGCGCGACGTGGAGGAAGGCGTGGACCGCTCCGTCGACCGCGTCGATGCGCTCGAGGTGGGCGCGGGTGGCCTCGACCGAGGAGACCGAGCCGTCGGCCAGCTTCTCGGAGAGGGCGGACGCGCTGAGGCGGACGAGCTCGTCGCCGTGCGCACTCACTGCTCCTCCCCCAGGATCGCGGAGACCTGGAAGCGGCTGCCGTCGTGCTCGGGCGCGCCGGAGAGCGCCTGCTCGAGCGTGAGGGTCTCGCCGACCACGTCGGGTCGGAAGACGTTCTCGAGCGGGATCGGGTGGCTGGTCGCCGGCACCTCGGGCGTGGCGACGGCCTGGACCGCGCGCACGGAGTCGACGATCTGGCCGAGCTCCCTGGTGAGGCTCCCGATCTCGTCGGAAGTGAGGTCGATCCTGGCCAGCTGGGCCAGATGGGCGACCGTGTCGGCCGTGATCTCGGACATGCGTCTCCGTCTGGTGGTTCGGGGGGATTTCCGGCCGCCAGTCTACTCGGCGCGCCCGCACCGCCTCCGCCCGTGCCGCCCGCCCGTCAGGAGCCGCCGAAGAGGCTGGCGCCGTGCTTCAGGAGTGCGTTGTACGCGCCCTCGTAGGTGGTCGGCAGGTCCTCGCCGGGCTCGCCGTACCGGGCCAGCAGCAGGCCCATCAGGCCGACGGCGGGCGGGCTCAGCGGCTTGTCGCGGTTCACGTGCGCCGGATGCGCCGGTGCCGCCTCGGGGTTCGGCGGCAGGTACTGCGGCACCGTGGTCGGCCAGTCGCCGATCTGCCGCGGCTCGTCGAGGGTCAGCACCCCGAAGAGGTCCGGGGCGGAGGCGTCGCGAGCGGTCAGCGGCTCGAGGCCGTGCAGGGCGCTGAGGGTCCGGATCACGGCGCCGTGGTGCAGCTCGTCGTGCACGATCGTGCCGGCCCTCGTGTACGCCGAGACCGCAATCGCCGGCACGCGGCAGCCGAGCCGGTCGAAGGCGAAGCCCATCTCGCCCTCGCGGCCGTCGCCCGGCGGAGTCGCCGACGGCGGGGGGACGTGGTCGTAGAGGCCGCCGTGCTCGTCGAAGGTCGCCAGCAGGAGCGTGTTCACCGCGTTCGAGCCGGTCGTGCTCGCGCTCTCCCGGATCGCCGAGTACACCTGGTGCAGCAGCAGCTCGCCGGCGCGGACGTCGGACAGCGCGCTGTCGTAGACGGGCGTGCCGTCGACCTCGTCCTCGTGCAGGACCCCGGTCGGCGGGTGCATGTCGTTGTGGTCGAAGACGAGCCGCGGCTCGAGGAAGGCGTAGTCGGGCAGCTCGCCGTTCTCCACGTCGGCGTAGAAGCGGTCCATCGTCGAGAAGTGGGTCTTCCAGTACTTCTCGAGCACCGGCGCGTGCAGGAAGCCGGTGTAGGAGACCACCTGCAGCGCGTCGAAGTAGACGCGCCAGGTCCTCCCCGCCTCCTCGAGGCGGTTGAACACCGTCGGCGCGTCGGCCAGGTCGTCCGCGAGCCACTTCTCGTAGCCGCCGCCCTGCTTGTTGGTGACGAAGCCGTGCGAGGTCGACGCGTGCAGGAAGGACCTGTTGCAGAAGGTCTGGGAGGGGACGGCGCAGAACCACTGGTCGAAGACGGCGAACTCGCGGGCGAGGGTGGAGAAGACGGGCAGCATCTCCGGCGAGAAGCCGCCCATGATCGTCCGCGCCTCCTCCGCCGTGGGCTCCTGCCCCTTCTTCATCACCCTCAGGTGCTGGACGTAGTCCTCGAGGAAGCCGCTCATCGTCGGGGCGGAGGCGTCGGCAGGCGCGTTGAAGGGCGTGGTCATGGCGCCGACGGTGCGGCCGGCGTTCTCGGGCGGATCCACCGTGCCGAAGAGCTGGGTGTTGACGTGCGGGTACTCCTCGCCCGGGTCCGGGTCGGGCTGGCGCATCACGGAGTCGGTGGCGCCCTCGTAGACGTGCGTGCCGACGGTCAGTCCCCCGGCGCTGGTGTTGGTCCGCTCCTCGGGGAGGAGGCCCTCGAAGCTCTCGCCCGCGGGCAGGTCGTCCGGTTCGTAGAGGCGGCCGAGGACGTTGTCGAAGGAGCGGTTCTCGAACATGATCACGACGACGTGGTCGAATCCCGGCTCCGTGCGGGCGGGCAGTCGCGGCTCCTCCTCGCGGCGGGGGCCGGAGGCGACGGCCGCGCCGATCGCGCCGCCGGCGAGGGCTCCGGCTCCGACTCCGGCGGCGGCGGTGCCGGCCAGGAAGCGGCGGCGCGAGCGGGAGCGGGGAGCTCCGTCGTCGTGCTCCGAGGGAGTCCGCTCGCTGGTCATCTCCGCCGCCTCTCCTGCGCCGCCTGCGCCTGCTCGGAGTGTAGCGACGCGCCCGGGACGGCGGCTCGAACGCGGGCGAGCAGTCCGGCCTCCGGCTCGGGGTCGACGTGCGCGCGGCGGGCCGCGTCGCGGAGGCGCCGCCCGACCGGCGCGGGCGGCGCGAACGCCGGCGCCGTGCGGGGCCAGCGCGCGAGGGGGCGGTCGGGACCGCTGAGGAGTGCGGCCAGCTCTCGGACCTGCGGATCGACGAGCGCTCGGCGCACGCCCGCCCGGGCGCGGACGAGCTGCGCGGGAGTCTCCGGACCGAGCGGCACGCCGATCCGTGCACCCGAGGGGACGGCCGAGGCGAGCACGAGCGCCGGCACCGTGCCGGGCCGCCCTGCGCTCCCCCGCGCGGTGACGAGGAGCAGCATCCGCCGCCCCGCCCGCTCCCCGTCGCGGACGGCGTCGAACACGACGTGCAGCAGCTGCTCCGCGAGGCGCGCATCAGCGGATCGATCGGTGCCGGCGGCTGCGGCGTCGGCGAAGTCGGCCGGATCGACGAGGGACCGCGGCTCGACCAGGACGAGCGGAGGCAGGGAGCCGGCAGCGGCCTCGGCGGCCAGCGCGTCGACGGGAAGGAGGCGCCCGCCGCGGGAGCCGGCGGCGCCAGGATCGCGGTGGGGCCACTCCGGATCGGCGAGGAGCGTGGTCGAGACGCCCTGCCGCTCGTCGACCGCGAGAGCCCAGCCGGTGCCGGTCTCCCGGGCCGCGTGCAGGGCCGCCGGCAGCGGATCGCGGCCGTCGGCGCGCCAGTGGTCGGCCCGCGCGAAGGCCGTGGCGAGGAGCGCGTGCACCGGCAGCATCTCGGGGGCGAAGCGCGCGCCCGGAGGATCGTCCGGGCCGGGCGCGGTCATCACGGCGTCCGTATCACCGGTGAACACCGGGCCGTCCCGATCGTCGAGCGCGCCGAGGACCTGGTCGCGGCTGCGGCCGGCGAAGGAGAGCACGACCAGGTGGTCGATCCGGCCCAGCGCCTCGGCGGTCCGGCGCTCGGCGGCGGTGGGCCGAGCCGCGGCGTCGAGCGCGAGCGACGCTGCGTCGGCGAGGGACCGGCGCAGGAACGCACGCCGCTCCCCGCCGCCCGCGTCAGGCATCGGGCCCGGTCGGCTCCTCCGTGCTCGGGGCGGCCGCGTCCGGGACGGCGTCGGTCTCCGGCACGGCGTCGTCCTCCGGCGAGGCGTCGGAGCGCGATGCGCCGGCGACGTCCCCGTCCGGGCCGGCAGCGGCCTCCTCCGGAGCGTCGGCGGACGCCTCCTCCGGCAGCGCGATCGCGTCCGGTCCCTCCGTCACCAGGAGGTGGAACTCGGCCGCGGTGATGATCCGGAGCCCCAGGGCCTCGGCCTTGCCGAGCTTGCTGCCGGCGCCGGGACCGGCGGCGACGTAGTCGGTCTTCTTGGAGACGCTCGAGCCGGCCTTGCCGCCGGCCGCGAGGATGGCCTCCTGCGCCCCCTCGCGGGAGTACCCCTCCAGGCTGCCGGTCGCCACGACCGTGAGACCCGCGAGCACCCCGCCGGCGGCGTCCGCGGCACCGGGACCGGGGTGGCCGGGCGTGGCGAAGCGCACTCCGGCCGCGGCCCAGCGGTCGACGATCTCGACGTGCCAGTCGACCTCGAACCAGGCGATCAGGGCGTCGGCGATGATCCCGCCCACCCCGTCGACCGCGGCGAGCTCGTCGCGGCTCGCCCCGCGGATCGCGTCGAGCGAGCCGAAGTAGCCCGCCAGCGCGCGCGCGGCGACCGGGCCGACGTGCCGGATGCTGAGCGAGACCAGCAGACGCCACAGCTCCTTGGTCTTCGCCCGCTCGATGTTCTCGATCAGCCGGAGGGCGTTGGTGGAGGGCACGGAGGCCGCGTCCCCCGCGAAGGCTCCCGCCTCCGGGTCGAAGGCGCCGTCCTTGGCGAGCTGCCGCTTGCGCTTGAAGGGCGTGACGACCTTCGGATCGCCCTTCGCGTCGAGCTTCTGCAGACCCGTCTCGGAGTCGCGGACGACGACCTCGATCGGGAAGAGATCGGCCACCGTGAGCTCGAACAGGCCGGCCTCGGTCCGCAGCGGCGGCTCGGCGGGCACCAGGGGCTGGGTCAGGGCGGCGGCGCTGACCTCGCCGAGCGCCTCGATGTCGAGCGCGCCGCGGCTGCCGATGTGCTCGACGCGTCCGCGGACCTGCGCGGGGCAGGACTCCGCGTTGGGGCAGCGCAGGTCGACGTCGCCCTCCTTGGCCGGAGCGAGCGTGGTGCCGCACTCGGGGCACTGCGTCGGCATCACGAACTCGCGCTCGGAGCCGTCGCGGAGCTCCACCACCGGGCCGAGCACCTCGGGGATGACGTCCCCGGCCTTCCGCAGCACGACCGTGTCGCCGATGAGCACGCCCTTGGCCTTGACCACGTCGGCGTTGTGCAGCGTGGCCTGGCGCACCTCGGACCCCGCGACCTTCACCTTGGTCATCTGGGCGAACGGCGTCGCGCGGCCGGTGCGCCCGACGCTCACGACGATGTCGAGGAGCTTCGTGTGGACCTCCTCGGGCGGGTACTTGTAGGCGATCGCCCAGCGCGGCGCCCGGCTGGTGGCGCCGAGCTCGTCGTGCAGCTCGAGCTCGTCCACCTTCACGACCACGCCGTCGATCTCGTGCTCGACCGAGTGCCGCTCGCGGCCGTAGCGCTCGACGAAGGCGAGCACCTCCTCCACCGAGGCCGAGACGCGGTTGTGGCCGCTGACCGGCAGTCCCCAGGAGGAGAGGAGCCCGTAGACCTCGGACTGGGTCGCGACAGGCGGGTCCGGCCAGGCGCCGATGCCGTGCACGTAGAGCGCGAGGGAGCCGACGCGCGCCTCGCCGGCGCGCAGGTCGAGACCCGACTTCTTGTCGAGCTGCTGGCGGAGGCCGCCGCTCGCCGCGTTCCGCGGGTTGGCGAAGGTCGGGAAGCGCCGCAGTGCGCTCGTGCGCGCCTTCTCCTCCTCGAAGACGCCTCGGGTGGCGGGCGGGCGGGACGACCAGCGGGTCCGCGCCTCCTCGACCGCCTCGTCGCGCAGCGTCTCCTGGAGGGCGTTCAGCTCGGCGAAGGCGGCCACGGGGATGAAGACCTCGCCGCGGACCTCGACGAGTGCCGGGTGGCCCTCGCCGGAGAGGCGCTCGGGGATGCCCGCGACGCGGAGGGCGTTGACGGTGACGTCCTCGCCGGTGCGGCCGTCACCGCGGGTCGCCGCCGTGACGAGGCGGCCGTCCTCGTAGTGGAGTGATATCGCGAGCCCGTCGATCTTGAGCTCCGTGAGCCAGGCGACGGGGCGGTCGGCCGAGGCCACCGTCTTCTCGCACCACTCGCGCAGCTCCTCGGCCGAGAACACGTTGTCGAGGGAGAGCATCCGCTCGGCGTGGTCGATCGGGGCGAGGCCCGCTCCGACGATCCCGCCGACGGTCCGCGTCGGCGAGTCCTCGGCGGCGAGCTCGGGGTGCTCGGCCTCGAGCGCGGCCAGCTCGCGCACCAGGGCGTCGTACTCGGCGTCGGACAGCGGCGAGGAGTCGGCCGCGTAGTAGTCGTCGCTCGCCGACCGGATCCGCGCCCGCAGCTCCTCGACGCGGGCGGCGGGCTCGACGGCGCTCACCGGAGCACCGCGGCGTCGGCCGCGACCGTGCGGTCGATCGTGCACTGGCCCAGCACGCGGGTGCCGAGGTAGACGACGGCCGTCTGGCCGGGGGCGACGCCGTCGAGCGGCGAGTCCGGAGTGATCACGAGCTCCACCCTGCCATCGACGTGCGACACCATCGCGGAGGCGGGGACCGGGTCGGCGTGCGCGCGGATCTGGACGTCGCAGCGGAAGGGCGCGTCCGCGTCCTCGGGAGCGGCGCCCGCCCAGGTGAACCGCTCGCCGGCGATCTCGCCGATGCGCAGCGCTTCGCGCGGACCGACGACGACCTCGTTGCTCACCGGCCGCACCTCCAGGACGAAGCGCGGCCGGCCGTCGGGCGCGGGGACGCCGAGATGCAGGCCCCGGCGCTGGCCCACCGTGTACCCGTGAGCGCCCTCGTGGGAGCCGACCACCGCGCCGTCCCGATCGACGACCGCTCCGGTCTCGGGGGCGACGCGCTCGGCGAGCCAGCCGCGGGTGTCGCCGTCGGGGATGAAGCAGATGTCGTAGCTGTCGGGCTTGCTCGCGACGCTGAGGCCCCGCTCGGCCGCCTCCGCGCGCACGATCGCCTTGGACGGCGTGGAGCCGAGCGGGAACATCGAGTGCCGCAGCTGCTGCTCCGTCAGCACGCCGAGGACGTAGGACTGGTCCTTCGCCTCGTCGCTCGCGCGGTGGAGCTCCGGGGAGCCGTCGGCGGCGGTGCGGAGGGAGGCGTAGTGGCCGGTGCAGACCGCGTCGAAGCCGAGGTCGAGAGCCTTCTCGAGCAGGGCGGCGAACTTGATCCGCTCGTTGCAGCGCATGCAGGGGTTCGGGGTGCGGCCCGCCGAGTACTCGGCGACGAAGTCGTCGACGACGTCCAGCTTGAACCGCTCGGAGAAGTCCCACACGTAGTACGGGATGCCGAGGACGTTCGCGGCGCGCTGCGCGTCCATCGAGTCCTCGATCGTGCAGCACCCCCGGCTGCCGGTGCGCAGCGTGCCGGGCATCCTGCTCAGGGCGAGGTGCACGCCCACCACGTCGTGCCCAGCCTCCACCGCGCGGGCCGCGGCCACCGCCGAGTCCACTCCACCGCTCATCGCCGCCAGAACCTTCACCGTGCGAGTCTACGTTTCCCGCGGGCGCGGCCGGCAGGGGTTCAGGCGGGCAGCACCGCGCGGTTCGAGAGTCCGGCTCGGGCGGCGCGGGCGTAGGCGCCGGGCAGCGCGGCCAGGAGGGCGTCGACGTCCGCGTCGGTCGAGGTGTGGCCGAGCGTCATCCGGAGCACCCCGCGGGCCTCGTCCTCGCTCCGGCCGAGCGCGAGGACCACGTGCGAGGGCTCCGGGATCCCCGCCGTGCAGGCGGACCCGGTCGAGACGGAGACGCCCGAGGTGTCGAGGAGGAAGAGGAGGGAGTCGCCCTGCGCACCGGGGAAGGCGAGGTGCGCGTTGTTGGCGACCCGGCGTCCGGAGTCGAGGGCGGGCCCGGTCAGGGTCGCCCCCGGCACGGCGGCGAGGACGCCCGCGACGAGCCGGTCGCGCAGGGCGGCCAGGCGCTGCGCCTCCGCAGACAGCTCGGCGTCCGCCTCGACCGCGGCGGCGGCGAAGGCCGCGGCACCGGGCACGTCCTGAGTTCCGGAGCGGACGCCCCGCTGCTGTCCGCCTCCGTGCAGCACCGGGACCACGCGGGCGTCGCGGGCGAGCACGAGCGCACCGGTCGCGATCGGCCCGCCGACCTTGTGACCCGAGACGCTGACGGCGGCCAGTCCCGCGCCGCGCCCGGAGCCGGAGGCGCGGCGGATCTCGGCGATCCGCAGCGGCACGTGTCCGAGGGCGGCGACCGCGTCGACGTGGAGGGGGACGCCGGCGCGGGCGCACGCGGCCGCCAGCTCGGCGATCGGGTTGATCGTCCCGATCTCGTTGTTGACCCAGAGCACCGTGACCAGGGCGACCGATCCGGGGTCCTCCTCCAGCGCAGCGGCGAGCGCCTCCGGCCGCAGGGTGCCCTCGTCGTCGAGAGGCAGCCACTCGAGGACGGCGCCCTCGTGCTCGGCGAGCCAGGTGGCCGAGTCGAGCGTCGCGTGGTGCTCCCCCTCGGCGACCAGGACCCGGACGCGAGCCGGGTCCTCGCTCCGGCGCTGCCAGTAGAGGCCCTTGATCCCGAGGTTGACCGCCTCGGTGCCGCCGGCGGTGAGGATCACCTCGATCGGCTCGCAGCCGAGCACCCCGGCGAGCGCCGACCGGGCGTCCTCCAGCCGGCGGCGCGCCTCCTGGCCGGAGCCGTGGACGGAGGAGGGATTGCCGCCGTGGGCGGACGCCTCCGCGAACGCGGCGAGCGCCGAGGCGCGCAGCGGGGTGGTCGCGGCGTGGTCGAGGTAGATCACAGCAGCCCTTCGTCCCGCGTCGGGGGCACGGAGGGAGCCGGTGCCCGTCACTACTGTAAGTCGCATGACCTCTCACGATCCCCTGGCCCGGCTCGGCGTGACCGTGGACGATCAGGGCGGTGAGCTGCGGGTCTGGTCCGAGAGCGCGAGCGCCGTCGATCTGCTGCTGTACGACGAGAAGGATCCGACCTGGGTGACCCGCACGGTCCCGCTGGCGCGCGACGACGCCGCGGTCTGGTCCGCGCGCTCCGATCTGCTGGCCCCCGGCCGCCGCTACGCCCTGCGCGTCGACGGGTCGACGGGCCCCCGGCACCGCTTCGACCCCCGCCGGGCCCTGCTGGAGCCGTACTCCCGCGGCCTGCACCGGGTGGCGGAGAACGAGTGGCGCTCGGTCGTCGTGGACGACGCGTTCGACTGGGGCTCCTCCTCCCGGCCCGGCACCCCGATGGACCGCACCGTGATCTACGAGGCGCATGTGAAGGGGCTGACCCGGCTGAACCCGGCGCTGCCCGTGGAGCTGCGCGGCACCTACGCCGGCCTGGCGCACGAGTCGACGGTCTCGGCGCTGCTCGATCTGGGCGTGACGGCGGTCGAGCTGCTGCCCGTGCACGCGTTCGTGTCGGAGCAGCGCCTGCTGCGGCAGGGGCTGACCAACTACTGGGGCTACAACACGCTGAACTTCTTCGCCCCGCACGCCGCGTACGCCTCCTCCACCGCGCAGCGCGGCGGACCGTCCGCGGTGCTCCGGGAGTTCAAGGGGATGGTGAAGCTCCTGCACGAGGCCGGCCTCGAGGTGATCCTGGACGTGGTCTACAACCACACCGCCGAGGAGGGGCCGGGCGGGCCGATGTCGAGCCTGCGCGGGATCGACGACGCCGGCTGGTACCGCCAGACGCCCGAGGGCCACTACGTGGACGTCACGGGCTGCGGGAACACGATCGACTTCGGCCGGCCGGCGGCGCAGCGCCTCGCGCTGGACTCGATGCGCTACTGGTCGGGCGAGGTCGGGATCGACGGCTTCCGGCTCGACTTGGCCGCGACCCTCGGCCGGGACGAGATCGCGCACTTCCGGAGCGACCATCCGCTGCTGCGGGCCGCGGTCGAGGATCCGGCGCTGGCCGGCGTGAAGATGATCGCCGAGCCCTGGGACGTGGGAATGGGCGGCTGGCAGACGGGGAACTTCCCGGCCGGGTGGTCGGAGTGGAACGACCGCTACCGCGACCGCGCCCGCAACTTCTGGCTCTCGGACATCGACTACGCCCGCCGCGCCGGCACGGCCCCCGTCGGCATCGGCGGCTTCGCGACCCGGCTCTCGGGCTCCTCCAACACCTTCTCGGCGGAGCGGGGCCCCCTCGCTTCGGTCAACTTCGTCACCGCGCACGACGGCTTCACGCTGGCGGACCTCGTCTCGTACAACGTCAAGCACAACATCGGCAACGGCGAGTCGAACCGCGACGGAGCCGACACCAACCGCTCCTTCAACCACGGCTTCGAGGGCCCCACCACCGACGAGCGGATCACGCTGGCGCGGCGCAAGGCGATGCGGAACCTCCTCGGCACCCTGCTGCTGTCGGCCGGCGTGCCGATGATCACGGCGGGCGACGAGACCGGGCGCAGCCAGCGCGGCAACAACAACGCCTACTGCCAGGACTCGGACCTGACCTGGGTGCGCTGGGAGGGCCTGGCCGACTGGCAGCTCGCGCTTCGCGCGCACACGCGCACCCTGCTGCGCCTGCGGCGCGAGCACCCGGCGCTGCGTCCCTCCCGCTACGGCAGCGGCGACGCGAGCGAGCCGGGCGCCACGACCATGACGTGGTTCGACGCCCACGGGCGCGGGATGAGCGAGCACGACTGGACCTCCGCCGCCAACCGGACGCTGCAGTACCTCGCGGCCTCGACGCCGGTCGAGGGCGAGCCGGACCGTGTCCTGCTGGTGGTGCACGGCGTCGAGCAGGACACCACGGTCGTGCTCGCCGACGGCGAGGGGGTCACCGGCTACACGCGCCTGTGGAACAGCGAGGAGCCGGAGCCGCTGGAGCACGGCGAATCGTTCGAGCCGGGGCAGGTCATCCGCGTGGCCGGAACCTCGATGCAGCTCTTCGCCGCGCACGGGCCGGCGGCCGAGCAGGACGCCTGATGGCGAGGAGCGGGCCGGGGACCCCGGCGACCGTCGCGCTGACGGCGGCGGGCGTCCCCTTCACTCCCCGCCAGTACCGGCACGACCCGGCCACGACGCGCTACGGGCTCGAGGCGGCCGAGGCGCTCGGCGTCGAGCCGGAGCGCGTGTTCAAGACCCTGATGGTCGACGTGGACGGCGAGCTCGTGGTGGGCGTCGTGCCCGTCACCGGCTCCCTCGGGCTGAAGGAGCTCGCGGCCGCGGTCGGAGGCAGGCGGGCGGCGATGGCCGACCCCGTGCTGGCCCAGCGCCGGACCGGCTACGTGCTCGGCGGCATCTCGCCGCTCGGGCAGAGGACGCGGCATCGCACCGTGATCGACGAGACCGTCGAGCTCCACGACACGGTGCTCGTGTCGGGCGGGCGCCGGGGCTTCGACATCGAGCTCACCCCCGCCGACCTCGTCGCCGCGACGGCCGCCCTCCTCGCCGACATCGCGCGCTGACCCCCGATCCCTCGCCGTCCTCCTCCGGGCGCCGTTTCGCTCGATGCGCCGTCCTCCTCCCGCGAGATCCCACTCCGGTCCGCGAGACGCCGAGGAAGGCGCACCGGAGCGGCATCTCGCGGAGAGGGACCGGGCGGGGTCAGCCGGCGGCGGCGGCCAGTCCCAGCTCGGCGGAGCGGGCCAGGAGGGGATGCCGCGGCACGACGCGGACGGTGTAGCCGAAGGAGCCGCTGCGGTCGAGGGTGACCACTCCGGCGTAGGGCACGCGCCCGACCGCGTCGGCCGGCACCACGGCACCCGACTCCTCGACCACCTCGAGCTCGTGGTGGCGGACCTCGGTGAGCGAGCCGTCAGCGGACGTCGTCCCGTAGACGACCTCGACCGAGACGTCCGCCGGCGAGAGCTCGCCCAGGCGCACGCCCGCCCGCACGGCGAGCCGGTCCCCGCGCTGGGGCACCGCGTCGATCCCGCCGGACTCGACGGACGCGACCGCGACCCCGGGCCAGCCGGCGCGGACCCGCCGCTTCCAGGTCGCCAGCTCCTTGGCCGGCTCGAAGTGGTCGGCGGCGACGGCGCGCCCGGCCTCGGCGGCCGGCGAGTAGAGCGCCTCGACGTACTGGCGCACCATCCGCTCGGCGGAGAGCTCGGGCGAGAGGGTCGCGAGGGTGTGCCGGATCGACCGCACCCACCGCCGGGGCACGCCGTCGTGATCGCGCTCGTAGTAGCGCGGCACGACCTCGGTCTCGAGCAGCTCGTAGAGCGCCTCGGCCTCGAGCGTGTCGCGGGCCTCCGGGTCGAGCGCGCGGTCGGAGGAGGGGATCGCCCAGCCGTTCTCGCCGTCGAAGTACTCGTTCCACCAGCCGTCGAGGATCGAGAGGTTGAGCGAGCCGTTGAGCGCCGCCTTCATCCCCGAGGTGCCGCACGCCTCGAGCGGGCGCAGCGGGTTGTTGAGCCAGACGTCGGTGCCCGGGTAGAGCAGCTGCGCCATCGCGATGTCGTAGTCCGGCAGGAAGACGATCCTGCGGCGCACGTCCGGCTCCTGCGCGAAGCGGACGAGCCGCTGGATCAGGCGCTTCCCCTCCTCGTCGGCCGGGTGGGACTTGCCCGCGATGACGATCTGGATCGGGTGCTGCGGGTGGGTGAGCAGCGCGCGCAGACGCTCGGGGTCGTGGAGCATCAGGGTCAGCCGCTTGTAG
Organism: Rathayibacter sp. AY1A5; assembly: GCF_002930875.1. Taxonomy (NCBI): domain Bacteria; kingdom Bacillati; phylum Actinomycetota; class Actinomycetes; order Micrococcales; family Microbacteriaceae; genus Rathayibacter; species Rathayibacter sp. AY1A5. The sequence goes on from NZ_PSTM01000011.1 coordinate 97,856, forward strand.
GTCGGCACCCGCCGCGCGAAGCCGATGGTGAGCACGTCCGGGTCCAGCAGCTCGTCGAGCCAGGCCGGCGGGAGGCCGCCCGGGTTCTGCTCGCGCCAGGAGCGGGCGGCCCGGCGGCGGGCGTCCCGCACCAGCTGCTCCCGCATCGCCCGGCGCGCGGCCCACAGCTCGGTGTCGCCGAGCGCACCCGAGGCCCAGTCGGCCCGCGTCGTGTCGTCGGTGCCGAGCCGCTCCTCCGCGAGCCGCCGGAGGATCGGATCGGTCCAGGTGGCCGCGTGGACGCCGTTCGTCACCGAGCCGATCGGCACCTCCGCCGTCTCGAAGCCGGGCCAGAGGCTCGAGAACATCGATCGGCTGACCTCGCCGTGCAGCGTCGAGACGCCGTTGGAGCGCTGCGCGAGCCGCAGGCCCATGTACGCCATGTTGAACGCCGTCCCGGAGTCCCCCGGCTCGGCGCCCAGCGCGAGCACGTCCTCGACCTGCACGCCCGGGAGCAGCTCCGTGGAGAAGTACTCCTCGATCATCCCGCGGTCGAAGCGGTCGATGCCCGCCGGCACCGGAGTGTGCGTGGTGAAGACCGTGCTCGCCCGCACCACCTGGAGAGCCTGGTCGAAGTCCAGGCCCGCGCCGATCAGGCCGGAGATGCGCTCGAGCCCCTGGAAGCCGGCGTGCCCCTCGTTGGTGTGGAACACCTCCGGGAGGACGCCGCCCGAGACCTCGGCCCAGAGTTCGAGCGCGCGGACCCCGCCGATACCCAGCAGCAGCTCCTGCAGCAGGCGGTGCTCGCCCCCGCCGCCGTAGAGGCGGTCGGTGACGGAGCGGAGCGAGTCCTCGTTCTCGGGGATGTCGGTGTCGAGCAGGAGGAGGGTCACCCGGCCGACCTCCGCGCGCCAGACCCGGGCGTAGAGCGCGCGTCCCTCGGGGAGCGCCAGCACGATGCGGGCGGGCGAGCCGTCGGCGAGACGGACGACGCGCAGCGGCAGCCCGTCGGGATCGAGCGAGGGGTAGGACTCGAGCTGCCAGCCGTCGGCGGAGAGCTTCTGCGAGAAGTAGCCCGACCGGTAGAAGAGGCCCACGCCGGTGAGCGGCACGCCCAGGTCCGAGGAGGCCTTCAGGTGGTCGCCCGCGAGGATGCCGAGTCCGCCGGAGTACTGGGGCAGCGCCGCCGCGATGCCGAACTCCGGCGAGAAGTAGGCGATCGAGCGCGGGGCGGACTCCGGCAGCGACTGGTACCACCGCGGCTCGGTGCGGTACCGCTCCAGCTCGTCGCGGAGGCGCCACGCCTCGTCGACGAAGCCCTGATCCCCCGCCAGCTCGGCGAGGCGCTCGGGGCTCACTGCTCCGAGCAGAGCGGTGGGGTCCGCTCCCCCGCGCCGCCACAGCTCAGGATCGACCCGCTCGAACAAGCGCCGGGCGGGCTCGTGCCAGGCCCAGCGCAGATTGCCCGCCAGATCGCCCAGAGCCGAGAGCTCGGGCGGGAGGACGGAGCGGACGATGAAGCGGCGGATCGCCTTCACGGCACCCCTCGACTCTCTGCGGACCCCGGAGCGCCCGGTCGCGGAGCACCGGGGCGGTCGCGCTCGGTCACCCTAGCGGACCCCTCGGCCGCCGCGGATCGGCCGGACGCGGACCCGCCCCGACGCTCCGGCACGCGCTCCCCGGATCCGTTTGCACAGGCCCGAGCGCGGGCGCAACCGTCGTGTGCGAGCCGCCGCCGGTCGCTACTGTCGTGACGTGGCTCAGATACCTTTCGGCAAGGCTCAGAACGGCAAGGACGCACGGCGAGCGGGTCGCGGACGCGCACCCCAGGAGGCGTCGGCGCCTCCCGAGACGGCCGCTCCGGCGCCCGCCGCCGCCCCCGAGGCGACTCCTGCTCCCCCCGCGGCCGACAGTGCTCCGGCCGCCCCGGTGACCGCGGACGCACCCGACGCGTCGCCGGCGCCCGCGACGACCGGGAGCGGCTACCGCGTCCGCGCCGAGCGCCTGCCGATCATCGACCCGCAGCCCCGGCTCGAGGACGACCGCTGGCCCGCGAAGGCGTTCGTCGGCGAGGTCGTCCCCTTCGCCGCCACGGCCTTCCGCGAGGGGCACGACCTCATCGGCGTCGACCTCCTGCTGAGCTCGCCGTCCGGGGCCGAGTCGGAGCACCGCATGTCGCTCCTCGCGACCGGCACCGACCGCTACGGGCGCCTCGTGGCCCTCGACGAGGAGGGCGACTGGAGCTACCGCATCCGCGCCTACGCCGACGACTGGGCGACCTGGCTCCACACGGCCGAGGTCAAGATCCCGGCCGGCCTGGACATCGACGTCACCTTCGCCATCGGCGAGGGCCTGCTGCGCAGCGGCGCCGACGACTCCGCGCGGCCCGAGGGCGAGCGCAGCCTGCTCTCCGACACCGCCGCCCGCGTCGGCGACACCACGCTGAGCGCCGAGGAGCGCCTCGCCGCGGCGACCGGTCCCGCCGTCCACGGCGCGCTCGACGCCCGCCCGGTGATGAGCCTCACGAGCGTCTCGGAGCCGCGCACCGTCCACGTCGAGCGCACCCGCGCCGGCGTCGGCGCCTGGTACGAGTTCTTCCCCCGCTCCGAGGGCGCCGTGCGCCACGAGGACGGGACCGTGACCAGCGGATCCTTCCGCACCGCGATCGACCGCCTTCCCGCGGTGGCCGCGATGGGCTTCGACGTGCTCTACCTGCCGCCGATCCACCCCATCGGCCGCTCCTTCCGCAAGGGCCCGAACAACACGCTCGACGCCGGCGAGAACGACCCCGGCTCGCCGTGGGCGATCGGCTCGGCCGAGGGCGGCCACGACGCGATCCACCCGGACCTCGGCACCGAGGACGACTTCCGCGCCTTCCACGCCGCGGTCGAGGCCGCGGGCCTCGAGCTCGCCCTCGACTTCGCCCTGCAGGCCTCGCCCGACCATCCCTGGGTCACCAGCCACCCCGAGTGGTTCACGACGCTCCCCGACGGCTCGATCGCCTACGCCGAGAACCCGCCGAAGAAGTACCAGGACATCTACCCGATCAACTTCGACAACGACCCCGAGGGCATCCGTCAGGAGTCGCTGCGGGTCCTGCGGCACTGGATCGACCTGGGCGTGCGGATCTTCCGCGTCGACAACCCCCACACGAAGCCGCTCGACTTCTGGGAGTGGATCATCCACGAGGTCAACGCCGAGCACCCCGAGGTCGTCTTCCTCGCGGAGGCGTTCACCCGCCCCGCGATCATGCGCGCGCTCGGCAAGGTCGGCTTCCAGCAGTCGTACTCGTACTTCACCTGGCGCAACACCAAGGAGGAGCTCGGCGAGTTCTTCACGAGCATCTCCCACGAGACGGCCGACTACATGCGGCCGAACCTCTTCGTGAACACTCCGGACATCCTCACCGAGTACCTCCAGTACGGCGGCCGCTCGGCGTACAAGGTGCGGGCGGCCCTGGCCGCGACCGCGTCGCCGCTGTGGGGGGTCTACGCCGGCTACGAACTGGTCGAGAACGTCGCTCGCCCCGGCGCCGAGGAGAACATCGACAACGAGAAGTACGAGTACAAGACGCGCGACTGGGCCGGCGCCGAGGAGTCGGGCCGCTCGCTGGCGCCGTACATCACGCGCCTCAACGAGATCCGGCGCTCGCACCCCGCGCTCGGGCAGCTGCGGAACCTGCACGTGCACGGCAGCGACGACGACGCGATCCTCGTCTACTCCAAGCACCTTCAGGCCGCGTTCACGGGCACCGGGACCGACGACACGATCATCGTCGTCGTCAACACCGACCCGCACTCGGCCCGCGAGACCACGGTCCACCTCGACCTGCCCGCGATCGGGCTCGACTGGAGCGCGACCTTCGAGGTCGAGGACCTGATCACCGGCGCCGTCTGGACCTGGGGCAGCGACGACTACGTGCGGCTCGACTCGTTCGTCGAGCCCGTGCACATCCTGAGCGTGAAGGCGGACGAGCGATGAGCGGAACCACCCCCGAGGGCGCGAGCCCGGCCGAGGAGGCGGGCCTCGGCGCGCACGCCGAGACGGTCCCCACGACGGGCACCAGCTCGGCGACCACCTCCGGCCACGGCGCGCACGTCGCCGACGCGGCGTCCGACGCACGACAGCACCCCGGAGCGGACGGCGAGAACGCGCGCAGCTACGCGGTCGAGACGGTCCCGGAGGCGCCTCAGCCGGTCGCGGGCGACGACGCCGTGACCGTCGAGCGCGACGCCGACGACGCCGAGTCCGCTCCGGTCGGCAGCGGGGCCGAGGGCGACCTGCCCGACGACACGGACGCCGCCGATTCCGTCGCAGCCGACAGCGCCGCTCCCGTCGAGACGACCGCCGGCCCCGCCGAGACGACCGCGGACCCCGCGACCGCTTCGGGCCCCGTCGACGGCACCGCGGCGATCGCGCTGCCCGACATCCCGGAGTGGGTGCTGCAGCAGCTCGCCACCGGCAGCAACGCGCTCCCCCACGACGTCCTGGGCCAGCACCTCGTCGCGGCCCCCGGCGTCTCCGACCCGGTGACGGTCGTCCGCGTGCGCCGCCCGCTCGCCGAGAAGGTCGCCGTGGTGCTCGCCACCGGCGCCCGCGTCGAGCTGAGCCACCTCAGCGACGGGATCTGGCAGGGCTTCCACGTCCTCGGTCCGCAGGCGTACACGGTCGAGGCCCGCTACGGCGGCGGCGGCGAGTGGACCGCGGAGGACCCCTACCGGTTCTCGAAGACGGTCGGCGACTTCGACCTCTACCTCATCGGCGAGGGCCGCCACGAGCGTCTCTGGGAGGCGCTCGGTGCCCGCCACCGCGAGCACGAGGGGGTCTGGGGCACGAGCTTCGCCGTCTGGGCCCCGCACGCCCAGGCCGCTCGGGTCGTCGGCGACTTCAACGACTGGAACGGCGAGGGCCACTCCCTCCGCAACCTCGGGACGACCGGGGTCTGGGAGATCTTCGTCCCGGGCGTCGAGCCCGGAGCCTCCTACAAGTTCGACCTGCTCTCGCGCGACGGCCACTGGGTCCGCAAGGCCGACCCGATGGCCCGCGCCACGGAGGTGCCGCCTGCGACCGCCTCGAAGGTCCCCGTCTCGCACCACCAGTGGGGCGACTCCGGCTGGATGGAGAAGCGAGCCTCGGTCGATCCGCACACGCAGCCGCTCAGCGTCTACGAGATGCACCTCGGCTCCTGGCGTCCGGGACTGGGCTACCGCGACCTCGCGGACCCGCTGATCGAGTACGTCACCGAGCTCGGCTTCACGCACGTGGAGTTCATGCCGCTCGCCGAGCACCCGTTCGGCGGCTCCTGGGGCTACCAGGTCACCGGCTACTACGCCGCCTCGAGCCGCTTCGGCACGGCCGACGACCTCAAGTACCTGATCGACCGTCTGCACCAGGCCGGCATCGGCGTCATCGTCGACTGGGTGCCCGGGCACTTCCCCAAGGACGACTTCGCCCTCGCCCGCTTCGACGGCGAGCCGCTCTACGAGCACCCGGACTGGCGCCGCGGTGAGCAGATGGACTGGGGCACCTACGTCTTCGACTTCGGGCACACCCAGGTGCGCAACTTCCTCGTCGCGAACGCCCTGTTCTGGCTCGAGGAGTTCCACGTCGACGCCCTGCGAGTGGACGCCGTCGCCTCGATGCTCTACCTCGACTACTCCCGCAAGGAGGGCGAGTGGCTGCCGAACCAGTACGGCGGACGCGAGCACCTCGAGGCGATCAGCTTCCTCCAGGAGGTCAACGCCACGGCCTACAAGCTGCACCCCGGCATCATGATGATCGCCGAGGAGTCGACGAGCTGGCCCGGCGTCACCCAGCCCACCAGCTCCGGCGGCCTCGGCTTCGGGCTCAAGTGGAACATGGGCTGGATGCACGACTCGCTCGACTACATGGCGAACGACCCGCTCTGGCGCCAGTACCACCTGGGCGAGATCACCTTCTCGTTCGTCTACGCCTTCAGCGAGAAGTTCGTCCTGCCGATCAGCCACGACGAGGTCGTGCACGGCAAGGGCTCGCTGATCCAGAAGATGCCGGGCGACCACTGGCAGCAGCTCGCGAACGTGCGCGCCTACCTCGCCTTCATGTGGGCCCACCCCGGTAAGCAGCTGCTCTTCATGGGCCAGGAGTTCGGCCAGTACTCCGAGTGGAGCGAGGAGCGGGGCCTGGACTGGTGGATCCTCGATCAGCCGAGCCACCGCGGTCTCTGGAGCCTCGTCGGTCAGCTGAACCGCGTGTACCGCGACTCGCCGTCGCTCTGGGAGCTCGACCACGAGCAGTCGGGCTTCGAGTGGATCGACGGCGGCGCGGCGGCGGCCAACGTCGTCTCGTTCCTGCGCAAGGACAGCGAGGGTCGCCCGATCGCCGTCATCGCCAACTTCTCGGGCTCGCCCGTGCACGGCTACCGCGTGAGCCTGCCCACGGCCGGCCGCTGGGAGGAGCTCGTCAACACGGACGCCGAGATCTACGGCGGCAGCGGAGTCGGGAACTTCGGAGCGGTCGAGGCTCGCGAGGAGCCGTGGGCCGGCCGCCCGGCTTCCGCCGAGCTGGTTCTGCCCCCGCTGGCCGTGCTCTACCTGCGACCCGCCGACTGATCGGTCCCCGCACGGAAGAGGCCGCCCGCTCGCGACGATCGTCGCGAGCGGGCGGCCTCTCGGCGTTCCGGCCGGCGTCAGTAGAGCAGGCCGGTGAGCCGGGCCCGAGCCTTGTTGACGCGCGGGTCGGTCTGACCGACGATCTCGAAAAGCTCCAGGAGGCGCGCGCGGACGGCGGCCTTCCCGTCGGCGTCGAGGCGCGGGAACATCGAGAGCAGCCGGTCGAAGGCGTCCTCGACGTGGCCACCCGAGACGTCGAGGTCGGCGACGGCGAGCTGCGCGTCGAGGTTCGACGGCTCCGCCGCGGCGGTCGAGCGGATGTCGTCGAGCGTGCGGCCCTGGAGGCGGGCCAGCAGCCGCACCTGAGCGAGACCGGCTACCGCGAGGTCGTCGCGCGGGTTCTGCGCGATGGCGGTCTCGTACTCGGTGATCGCCGCGGCGTAGTCGCCCCGGTCGATCGCGTCGTAGGCCTCCTGGTGGTGCGGCGGCAGCGGCTCCGTCTCGGGCTCCGCGCCCTCGGCGGGAGCGGCTCCCTCCACCGGCACCGTGCCCGTCACACCGTTCTGAGCGGCGAGCTGGAGGACCTGCTCGAGCAGGTCGCGCAGCTGCTCCTCGGCGACGAGGCCGCTGAACAGGGGCACCGGGCGGCCGCCGATGATCGCGGCGACCGTCGGCACGGACTGCACCTGGAACGCCTGCGCCAGCTGCGGGCTCGACTCCACATCGACCCCGACGAGCACGAACGCGCCGGCGTACGAGACGACGACCTTCTCGAGCAGCGCGGTCATGCTCTGGCTCTGGTCCGACCAGGAGCCGCGCAGGTCGACGATCACCGGCACGCGCGACGAGAGCTGGACCACCTGGTCGAACTCGGCGTCGCCGGCGGTCAGCAGCAGCGGATTCGCGCCGGGCGCGCCTCCGGGAGCGGCGGGCGCGGCCGGGGCGCCGGCGGAGGCGGCGGGCGGGGTGCGGCGGTTCACCAGCGACGAGAGGTCGACGGCGCCGCGGAGGTTTCCGGGCAGGGGCGGGACGGTGCTCACGGCAGCTGCACCACCGAGACGAGTCCCTGGCTCCATCCGAGCATCACGATCTTCTCCTCCGATCCGACGGGCGGTACGTAGAACAGCAGTTGGTATCCGTAGGTGGTCTCGATGCCGGTCGTCGACTTGTCCGTGCCCAGCAGGGTCTGCGAGGCGCCGGAGGTCGAGACGGTCGAGCCCTCGGCAGTGGGGCGGACGGTCGACGTCTCGGTGATGCTCGCCGCGACGAGGGCCCCCGAGTCGTTCGTCGCGAGCGCGATCGTCGGCGACGTGCCGGCGGCGTTCGAGAACTCGATCGAGGCGGTGTCCGGCAGCGCCTCGCGGTCGGCGTTCTTCTTGTCGACGCCGACCTGGCCCCGGAGGGTGTCGCCGTCGGCCGCGAAGAGCTCGGCGTACTGGCTCGAGTCGCCGTTGGCGAGCACGTCGGCATACGCGGAGCCGACGGTCTGCGGGGCGAGCTTCATCAGGCGCGAGTCGGGCGCCACGATCGACGTACCGACGGTGACGGGCGCGACGTCGGGGATGCGCGCGTTGGCCTCGAGCGAGATGGCGTAGTCGACCTTGTAGTCGACGCGCGGGCTCGCCTGGCTCATCATCAGCGCGATCGGGGCCTGGGTGGTGTCCGTCGAGTTCTGCACGACGGCGGTGACCAGGCGCGGCCACGACTCCGTGTCCTGCGGGAGCACCAGGCTCACCGGGGAGGCCGGGATCGTCTGCGGCGGGTCGATCGTCCCGCCCTTGGCGACGACGTCGTAGTTCGTGGTGCGCTCGGTGAGCGCCTCGCCCTGGAAGCGCTCGGCCAGGATCCCGGCGTCCCGGGCGGCGTCGGCGCGCGACGCGACATCGGCGACCTGGGCGACGACGGCCTCCGCCTGCTGCGTGGTGACCACGGGGGTCGGCTCGGCCGAGACCGGCTCTGCCCCCGCGGTCGCCGTGGCGGACGCGGTCGGCGCCTCGCTCGCGCCCGCGGCGAGATCAGGCCAGTAGTCGGAGCTGCAGCCGGAGAGGAGGACCGTCGTCCCGAGGACGACGGGCAGCACCAGGGCGGCCCGGCGGCGCGAGGGCGCCGGCGACGCCGTGGAGGCCTGGATCCCGGCACGCGGCCGGGGGCGGCGGGCACCGCGGGGGATCCGACCCTGCGGTCCCTTCCGGCGCGGGCCGTGCTGACGGCGCAGGTGGACGAAGGCCCAGATGTAGAGGACGAGGCCGAGGAGGAGGAACACGGCTCCTCCGAGCAGCAGCGGGCCGGCGAGGGGCGTCGCGGTGTCCACGGGCCAGCTGACGCGCACGGAGTCGGCTGCCGGCGCGGTGCCGTCGCTCGCGATGAGGATGGAGACGTCCTCCGGCACGTCGAGCGCCAGGGTCACGCTCCCGCTCCCCTCGAACTCCTCGAGCCAGAGGTCGGAGCCGCGCGGATCGACGACCGCCGCGTCGGCGGTCTCGACGTCGGAGGAGAGCTGGACGCGCTCCCCCGTCTCCTCCGCGGAGGTGAGGGTGTCGTCGGCGCGCTCGTAGCCGATGGCGTCGTAGCTCGAGCCGCCCACCCAGCCCAGCACGTCGGAGGTCCGGGCGTAGGCGACGACGAGGTCGCCGCTGCCCTCGACCGTGATCGTCTGGCGTCCCGGGTTGGCGCCCAGGGTGCTGCCGTCGATCACCGCGTAGGGAGCGGAGGAGTCGAGCGCGGTCTCGGCGGTGAGGGACTCCGGAGGAGCCCAGACCGTCCGCTGACCGATGCCGAGCACGATCATCGCGGCAGCGATGACGGTGGCGATGATGGCGAAGACGAACCGCACGAAAGAACTCCTCCTGCGTTGCCGGATCGGGGTGACGGCCGGGGCCGGCTCGGGGTACGCAGCCGGACCGGGGCGCGACGGCAACAGACAAAGACAGTCCACGATAGCCGATGCCCTCGCTCCGATGCCCGGGAGAAGCCGAGAGTGCGGCCGGAGCGGCGCGCGGTGCGGGTGTCGCCCCGGCCGCGGCCTCCCTGCTGAATACACTTTCCCAGTGCCGCGAGCCCCACCGCGGTCCTGCTCTGAAGGAGACGACGTGGCGAACGACGAGGCCGAATTCACCCAGGTGTTCCGTGGCTACGACCGGGACGAGGTCGACAAGGCCGTCCAGGGCCTGCGCCGCGAGCTCATCCACTCGAACACCCAGGCGGCCGAGAGCGGCCGCGAGGTGAAGCGCCTGTCCTCCCGGATCGAGGGCCTCGAGAAGGAGCTGCAGCAGGTCGGCACTCCCACCTACGCCGGCCTGGGCGCCAAGCTCGAGCACACCCTGCGCGTGGCCGAGGAGCAGTCCGAGCGGATCATCGCCCAGGCCGAGAACGACGCCTCCGCCCTCCGCCGCTCCACCCGCGACGACGGCGACCGCATCCTCCAGGAGGCGCGCGACGAGGCCGAGCGCCTGGTGACCGAGGCGCGCCGCCGTGCGGACCGGACCCGCGACGAGTCCGAGGCGCAGGCCGCGGCGACGCTCGGCAAGGCCGCCGACGACCGCGACGTGATGACCCAGGACGCCGTCCGCGAGGCCGCCGCGATCCGCGGCACCGTGGCGACCGAGGCCGCCGAGACCCGCGCCACCGCGAAGCGCGAGGCCGCCGCGATCCGCTCCGAGGCCGAGCGCGAGGCCGCGGAGATGCGCGCCGTCGCCGCCCGCGAGATCGAGGTCGCCCGCGCCGAGGCCGCCCGCCTCGCCCAGGCCAACGAGCTCCTGCGGGCCGAGGTCGCCTCCGAGGTGGACCGGCTCCGGGCGGCCGTCGAGGCCGAGGTCGCCCAGGCGCGCGCGGCGGTCGAGGCCGAGGTGCTCTCGACCCGCGCCGCGCTCGACGCCGAGGTCGCCGCAGTCCGCGCCGAGGGCGCGCGCGAGATCGCCGACCAGCGCACCCGGCTCACCCAGGAGCGCGCCGAGGCCGTCGCCGTGCTCGACGCCGAGCTGGCGGGCCTGCGCGCCGCGTCCGCCGACGAGGCCGCTGCGCTCTCGCGCGAGGTCGAGCAGGCCCGGATCGACCTGGTGGTCGAGCTCGCCGCGCGCCGCGAGGAGGCCGACCGCGACGACCTGCTCCGCCACCAGGAGGCCGTCGCGCAGACCCAGCGCTACCTCGACGAGTCGAACCTGCAGCTCGCCGACGCCATCCGACGCGCGAACGACAAGCGCCTCGAGGCGGACGCCCTCCGCAGCGACGCCCTCGACGACACGACGCGACTGCGCCGGAAGGCCCAGGACGACTCCGACGCCCTCCTCGACGACGCGCGCGACCAGGCGCAGAAGCTCGTCGCGGACGCGGAGCGCCGCAGCCGCGAGCTGATGGACACCGCCGAGCGGCGCCTCGACGAGATCCGCACCGAGCGCGACGCGATCGCCGGCTACGTGTCGGGACTGCGCGGGCTCATCGGCCACATCGACGGACTCGCGGACGACAGCGACGGCGACGGCTCCGACGGCAGCGGCCCTGACGGCAGCGGCTCCGACGGCGGCTCGTCCGGCCGCTAGGCGGTCGCTGGGCGGGCGGGCTCAGCCGAGCTCGCCCGCCCACTCCGTCGGCAGCGGGGAGGAGGCGGGCGCGACCACGCGCACGATCTCGTCGAGGACGCGCCGGGTCTGCGCCTCGCCGACCCAGAGGTGCTTCCCGCCCTCCACAGCGACGAGGTCCAGCTGCGGCACGCTCGCGAAGCGCTCGGCGGCCGCCTCCGGCCGCAGGTAGTCGTCGAACTCCGGGACGAGCGCCACGAGCGGGCGGCCGTCCTCGCCCCAGGCGGCGACCTCCTCCGCGCTCGTGCGGTGCAGCGGCGGCGAGAGCAGGATCGCTCCCTCGACGGGGTGCTCCCTCCCCCACTTCAGCGCGAGCTCGGTGCCGAAGGACCAGCCGACCAGCCAGGGGTGCGGCAGTCCGCGGTCCGCGACGAGGGCCAGGACTGCGGCGACGTCGGCGCGCTCCTCGATGCCGTGTCCGAACGCGCCCTCGCTCGTGCCGCGCGGCGACGCGGTGCCGCGGGTGTTGAAGCGGAGGACCGCCAGGTCGGCGAGCGCGGGCAGCCGGGCGGCGGCCTTCCGCAGGATGTGCGAGTCCATGAAGCCGCCGTGGGTGGGCAGCGGATGCAGGGTGACCAGGGTCGCGACCGGCTCGTGCTCCAGGGGCAGCGCGAGCTCCCCCACCAGGGTCAGGCCGTCGGAGGTGTGCAGCTCGACGTCCTCGCGGCGGGCGGGGAGGACGACGCCTCCGCGGATCTCGTGGGTCATCGTGCTCCTCGGATTCTCCAGCAGTGCGTGTGCCAGTGGCGGCGGCCGGCCAGGTCGGCCGCGTCGCCGAGCGCGCCGTCGGCCCGCCAGGTGACCAGGTGCGGCTGGCCGATGTCGATGGTGAGCCCGCAGCCCGGGCAGAGGTAGTTCTTCACGGCCCGCGCTGCGGAGACGGGCTGGACGTTCCACTCCCGGCCGGCGTGCGACTCGGTGCGCCGGAAGCCGGCGAGCATCTGCGAGAGGTCGCGCTGCTCGTCGTCGTCGTCACGGCGGCCGCCCCGGGGTCTGTTGCTGCGCGGCATCTCCCCAGTCTAGGAGGCCGCCGCCGGGCCCCTCCCGTCAGTGGGAGCTGTCGTCCATCTCGAGCCGGGTCTCCTCGGCGTCGAGCATCAGCTGCGCCCGCCGCAGCGTCCGCGAGGAGTAGACCCCGCGCCCCCGGGCGTCCAGCAGTGCCTCCCGCTCGGCGAGCAGGACCGCTCGGCGCAGCCGCAGGTACTGCGCGTGCGGGCCGAGGGGCGCATCCTCCGCGCGGCCGACCTGTTCCCACGCCACCTGCGAGCGGGTCAGAGTGTCGCGGCGCACGCGCTCGAGGACGCGCTCGCCCGCCTCGCCGTCGGGCAGCTCCGCCACCGCCTCGGGGAGGGCCTGGATGCCCGTGGCCGCGACCTCGTCGAGCAGCGTCGCGAGCTCGCGGCGGTCGGCCTCTCCGTCGGTGCCCTGGATGCCGGTGAGCCGGATCAGCGCGGGGAGCGTCGCACCCTGCAGGAGCAGCGTCACGACGGCGACGGTGAAGGCGATCAGGATCAGCTGGGAGCGGTAGGGAGTCTCGTCCGGCAGCGACTGGGCCGCGGCGAGCGTGACCACGCCGCGCATCCCGGACCAGGACAGGACGACTCCGCCGCGCCAGCCGAACGCCTCGCTCGCGGTCGCGGCCAGGTCGGTCTCGCGCCGGAGGTAGAGCCGCTCCGCTCTCACCTGCCGCCGCCGGAAGCGCTCATCGCTGGTGGCGCTGTTGCGCAGTCGCATGAGGCCCACCGCCAGCCGCCGGTTGATCCGCTCCGCCCGCCGACCGGAGCTGCGCAGCCACAGGAGCAGCGGCCACACGAAGAGGGCCCGCAGCACGATCAGGATGACCACGGTGGCCAGACCCAGCAGCACCGCGGTGCCCACTCCGAACTCGCCCGGGTCCACGACCCCGGAGACGATCGCCTTGATCTCGGCGCCCATGAGCAGGAAGACGCCGTTCTCGAGCAGGAACTGCGCCGTCCGCCAGTTCACCCGCTCGCTGATCCGCGACTGCGGCGAGAGGAAGCGCGCGCTGTTGTGCCCCGTGTAGATCCCGGTGACCACGACGGCGAGCACCCCGGACGCGCCCAGCTCCTCGGCCGGGATGTAGGCCAGGAACGGCACGGCGAAGGACACGGCGGTGTCGAGCACCGGGTCCCGCAGCTTCGAGCGCACGAAGACGGTGAGCACGCCCATCACCAGTCCGAGGACGATCGCCATCAGGACGGAGTAGACGAAGAGGACCCCCACCTCGCCCACGTCGATCGCGTCGGTCGTGACGGAGGCGCCGACCACGGCCGCCGCAGCCGTCGCGGCGCGCAGCAGCACCAGCGCCGACGCGTCGTTCACGAGGCTCTCGCCCTCGAGCACCGTCACCAGGCGGGGCGGGAGTCCGAGCTTCTTGCCGATCGAGGTCGCGGCCACCGCGTCGGTCGGGCTCACGACGGCGCCCAGAGCGATCGCTGCGGGCAGGCTCAGATCGGGGAACACGAGGTAGAGGAAGCCGCCCACCACGAGGGCGGTCACGACGACCAGCAGCACCGAGAGCCCGAAGATCGAGCGCAGGTTCCGCCGGAAGTCGGTGAGGGGCACCTGGATCGCGGCCGAGTACAGCAGCGGCGGCAGCACGCCCGCGAGGATCAGCTCGGGCTCGACCTCGATGTCCGGGACCCCGGGGAGGTAGGACGCGCCGATACCGATGACGACCAGGAGCAGCGGTGCGGCGATCCCGAGGCGGCTCGAGAACCGCGCGACGGTGACGACCGTGATGATCCCGACGACCCCGAGCAGCGCGTAATCCACGGCACCAGGGTAGCGAGAGCCTCAGCCCGCCGGACGCGGTGCCGAGCGGAGGGGAACGATCAGTACCAGCCGACCGATTCGGAGTGGGCCCAGGCACCGCAGGGCGAGCCGTAGCGGCCGGAGATGTAGCCGAGGCCCCAGGTGATCTGGGTGCTCGCGTTGGTCGCCCAGTCGGAGCCGGCCGACGCCATCTTGCTGCCGGGGAGTGCCTGCGGGATGCCGTAGGCACCGCTGGACTTGTTCTCGGCGTAGACGTTCCAGCCGGACTCGCGGTTCCAGAGGAGGACGAGGCAGTCGTACTCGCTGTCGGCCCAGCCGCGCTGCACGATCATGTCGTACGCGATCGCCCTCGCGGATCCGGGATCCGGAGCGGCGGCGCGCTGGACGGGAGCGGCGGTCTCGGCCTCGGCGGAGCCCGACTCCTCCTCGTCGACGGTCGCGGAAGCGGTCTGAGTCTCGGTCGGAGTGGGCGTCGGGGTCGGAGTGGGCGTCGGCTTCGCCTCGGCGCCGAACGAGTCGCGCTGGACGGTCCGCTCGACGGCGTCCGCGACGACGAGCCGCTGCGCGGAGTCGCCGTTGAAGCGCGCCGGGGCCTGGTAATAGGGGGAGGCGACCGCGCCGCTGGACGGATCGACGACGTTCACCATGGCGAACGCGATCGACGCCGTGAAGGCCAGCACCGTCACTGGGATCCGAGCCCAGGAGCGCCGCACCGGGGTCTGGTGCGGGACCGCCGGGCGACCGCTGGTGCGGTTCGCGGGCGTGTGGGCGACGGAGGTCTGAGGATGCTGAGCCACGATTACGAAAGCATAACGGACGATGACCTGATCGGCCAGCAGATCCGGCTCCGGTCAGCGGACCGCCAGCATCACATCGACGACCGTGTCGAGCAGCAGGTCGACCTGCGCCTCGGCGTACCCGCCGCGCTGCGGGGCGAAGGAGACGGTCCGCACGTCGTCCACGGTCAGCACCGATCCGTCGCGGAAGTACCCGGAGATCCGGTCGGCGAAGGCGTCGACCTGGCGGATGTTGTAGCCCGTCGTGAGAGCGCCGGCCCGGGTGAACCGCTCGCGGGGAGCGCGGGCCAGCCGGTTCACGATCTCCTGGGCGGTCGACCGCGCGTCCGCGAGCCACGCCTCCTCGCCCCGGGCCGCGATCGCGTACTGGCGCTCCCGCAGGGCGAAGGCGTCCTCGAGGCGCTCGAGCGCCGCATCGACGTGGGGCGCGGAGTAGCCGCCCTTGCGCAGGGTGAACGCGGTGTGGCGCAGGTCGGCGGCGCGGAGGTCCGCCGGTCCCCCGGAGAGCTGCGAGTAGGCCTCGCGCGCCGACGCGAGGAAGGAGTCGACCTCGGCCGTGTCGTAGCCGGGACGGGACTCGCGGGCTCGGGGGAAGGGAGCGGTCATCCCGACATCATGCCAAGCCGCGCGCCGGGAGCGGAATCGGCACGCCCCGGTGAGGCGTGCGCTCAGTGGGCGAAGAGGAAGTACAGCACGTAGGCCGCTGCGGCCGACGGCAGGATCGAGTCCAGCCGGTCGAGGACTCCTCCGTGGCCGGGCAGCCAGGAGCTCATGTCCTTGATGCCGATGTCGCGCTTGATCAGCGACTCGGCGAGGTCGCCGAGCGTCGCGGTGAGCAGCACCACGGCCCCGAACACCGCACCGACCCACCAGGGCTGGCCGAGCATCAGCAGGGCGAGCAGGACGCCGACGACGATCCCCGCGACGGCCGCACCGGCGAACCCCTCCCAGGTCTTCTTCGGGCTGATCCGCGGTGCCATCGGGTGCTTGCCCCAGGTGAGTCCGCTCACGTAGGCGCCGGTGTCGACGACGATCACGAGCACCAGGAACGCGAACGCCCAGAGCTGGCCGCCGGGCTCGGCGACGAGGCGGATCGCGAAGGCGCCGAGGAAGGTCGTGTAGCCCTGGACGAACGCGCCGAGGCCGATGTCGAGGGCGAGGTCCCTCCGGCTCGAGGCGGTGCGCCGGAAGAGCTGCTCCCCCAGCCGCCAGACGCCGACGAGGACGGATCCGCCGAGGACGGTGGCCCACGCGGCGCCGAGGCCGCCGTAGTAGGCGGCCGGCACGGCGACGACCGCCACGATCCCGGTCGGGATGCGCGGGATGTCCCGACCGGCGTGGCGCAGGGCGTTCGAGAGCTCGAGCGCCGCGAGCAGCACCACCACCCCCGCGAGCACCATGAAAAGCTCCTTGACCAGCAGCAGGCTGACGACCATCGCGCCACCGCCGAGGAGTCCGATCGCGGTCGCCGACACGAGGTTCCGGCCCGAGCGCGCGGTGAGGCGGTCGTTCGTCGCCTCGAGCTGGGCGCGGGTCGCCTCGAGCTGGCGCTCGACGTCGGCCCGGCCCTGCTGGGCGCGCGCACGCAGCGCGTCGCGGGTGACCATCCGGGATCCCCGGGCACCCGGGACGTGCGGAGACGGTCTCTTCTCGCCGCCCTCGGGTCCTTCGGGGATCTCGGGCACCGCTACACCTCGAGCAGTTCGGATTCCTTGCGCTTGAGCGCCTCGTCGATCGCGTCGACGTGCTGCTTCGTGAGCGCCTCGAGCTCCTTCTCGCCGCGGGCGAGCTCGTCGTCGCCGATGTCGCCCTTCAGCGCGTCGAGGTCGTCCTTGCCCTTGCGGCGGATGTTGCGTACCGCGATCTTGGCGTCCTCGGCCTTGGTGCGGACGATCTTGACGAACTCCTTGCGGCGCTCGGCGGTGAGCTCCGGCAGGGTCACGCGGATGATCGTGCCGTCGTTGGTCGGGTTCGCGCCGAGGTTCGGCATGTCCCGGATGGCCTGCTCGATGTCGCGCAGCGAGCCCTTGTCGTAGGGCGTCAGGACGAGCGTGCGGGCCTCCTGGTTCTGCATCGAGGCGAGCTGCGACAGCGGCGTCGGGGTGCCGTAGTAGCTCACCAGCACCTTCTGGAACATGCCGGGGTTCGCGCGTCCGGTGCGGACCGTGGAGAAGTCCTCCTTGGCGACCTCGACGGCCTTGCCCATCTTGGTCTTCGCGTCGGCCAGTACATCCGAGATCACAGGGAGCTCCTTAAGAGAGGGAAGTGGTCAGTCTAGTTCGAGACGAGCGTGCCGAGCTCGGCGCCGCGGATGGCCTTCGCGACGTTGCCCGAGGGCTCCATGCCGAAGACCTGCATCGGCATGCCGTTGTCCATGCAGAGGCTGAACGCGGTGGAGTCGACCACCTTGAGGCCCCGCTGGAGCGCCTCCTGGTAGGTCAGCGCGTCGAGCTTCTTCGCGTCGGGGTTCGTCCGCGGGTCGGCGTCGTACACGCCGTCCACGCCGTTCTTGGCGACGAGGACCACGTCGGCGTGCGTCTCGAGCGCGCGCTGCGCGGCGACCGTGTCGGTCGAGAAGTACGGGAGTCCGGCGCCGGCGCCGAAGATGACGACGCGGCCCTTCTCCATGTGCCGGATCGCCCGGCGGGGGATGTAGGGCTCCGCGACCTGCGTCATCGCGATCGCGGACTGCACGCGCGTCTCGGCGCCCGCCTGCTCGAGGAAGTCCTGGAGGGCGAGGGCGTTCATCACCGTGCCCAGCATGCCCATGTAGTCGGCCCGGCCGCGGTCCATGCCGCGCTGCGAGAGCTCGGCTCCGCGGAAGAAGTTGCCGCCGCCGACGACCACCGAGATCTCCACCTCGGTCGCGGCATCGGCGATCTCGCGCGCCAGGGCGCTGATCACGTCAGGGTTCACGCCGAGCGTGCCGGCTCCGAACGCCTCCCCCGACAGCTTCAGAAGCACCCTGCGGCGCTTGCCCGTCGTCATCGCATCCGTCTCCGTCATGGACGTTTCCTCCCGTAGACCCGTACAAACCTATCCCGCGCGGAGCGGGCCCCGCGACCACGCCCGGGACCGCCCCGGGCAGAGCGAAGGGAGCCCGGGTCGACTGAACGACCCGGACTCCCTCCTGCAGTGCTGTTAGGCGCCGACCTTGAAGCGGGCGAAGCCCGACACGGTCAGGCCCGCGTCGCTCAGGACCTTGCTGACGGACAGCTTGTTGTCCTTCGCGTAGTCCTGGTCGAGCAGGGCGACCTGCTTGAAGTACGCGTTCACGCGTCCCTCGATGATCTTCGGCAGGGCGGCCTCGGGCTTGCCCTCGCCGCGCGAGATCTCCTCGACGATGCGGCGCTCGTTGTCGACCTCGGACTGCGGCACGTCCTCGCGCGAGAGGTAGGACGGGTTCGCGAACGAGATGTGCTGGGCGACGGAGCGCGCGGTCTCGGCGTCCTCACCCGCGTAGCCGACGACCACGCCGACCTGCGGGGGCAGGTCCTTGTTCGTCTTGTGGAGGTAGATCGCGAAGTGCTCGCCCGAGACGGAGGCCACGCGGCGCAGCTCCACCTTCTCGCCGAGGATCGCGGCCTCGTCGTTGATGAGGTCGGCGACGGTCTTGCCGTCGGCGGGGGCCGCGAGGGCCTCCTCGACCGTGGTGGAGCCGGCGGCGACCACCGCGGCGAGCACGGCGTCGGCGAGGGCGATGAACTTCGTGCCCTTGGCGACGAAGTCGGTCTCGCAGGCGAGCTCGATCATCGTGGCGACGCCGTCCTTCTCGGCGGCGGCGACGAGGCCCTCGCTCGTCGAGCGGTCGGCGCGCTTCGCGTTGCCCTTGGCGCCCTTGAGGCGGAGGATCTCGACCGCCTTGTCCAGGTCGCCGTCGGCCTCGACGAGCGCGTTCTTCGTGTCGACCATGCCGGTACCGAGCTGCTCGCGCAGCGTCTTGACGTCAGCGAGGCTGAAATTTGCCATGTTCTCGGAACTCCTCTTGGTTCGGAAACCCTGTGGCGCCGTCACTCGCGGCGGGCTCACGGGAGGAGCCCAGCACGCCGAGGTGACGGCGGTTCTTACTCGTGGTGAACGTGCACCGACCGAGCGGGGGCCGGACGACCGCGGGTGCGGCGTCCGACCCCCGTCACGGAACGGGGTGTCAGGCGGTGGCGGTCTCGTCGGTCGAGGTCGCGGCGGCGTCAGCCTCGGGGGCCTCCTCCGCGGCGGGGGTCTCGGCCTCGACGACGGCCTCGTCGGCGGTCTCGGCCTCGGCGTCGGCGACCTTCTCGGTCTCCGCGCCGGCCTGCTCGTTCGGCTCCTGCACGTCGGCGGCGGGCGCACCGGTGGAGAGCAGCTCCTGCTCCCACTCGGCCAGCGGCTCGACGGCGGAGACGTTGCCCTCGGCCTCGGGCTTCTGGTGGCGCTGGATGAGGCCCTCGGCCGCAGCGTCGGCGACGATGCGGGTGAGCAGGCTCACCGAGCGGATCGCGTCGTCGTTGCCCGGGATCGGGTACTGGACCTCGTCCGGGTCGCAGTTCGTGTCGAGGATGCCGATGACCGGGATGCCCAGCTTCTTGGCCTCGTCGATCGCGAGGTGCTCCTTCTTGGTGTCGACGACCCAGAGGGCCGACGGCGTCTTCGAGAGGTTGCGGATGCCGCCGAGCGACTTGTGCAGCTTGTCGAGCTCGCGCTTCTTGATGAGGAGCTCCTTCTTGGTGAAGCCGCTCTTCGACGTGTCGTCGAAGTCGAGCTCCTCCAGCTCCTTCATGCGGGCGAGGCGCTTCGAGACCGTCTGGAAGTTGGTCAGGAGGCCGCCGAGCCAGCGCTGGTTCACGTAGGGCTGGCCGACGCGGGTCGCCTGCTCCGAGATCGCGTTCTGCGCCTGCTTCTTGGTGCCGACGAAGAGGATGGTGCCGCCGTGGGCGACCGTCTCCTTGACGAAGTCGTAGGTCTTGTCGATGTAGGCCAGCGACTGCTGGAGGTCGATGATGTAGCTGCCCGAGCGCTCGGTCAGGATGAAGCGCTTCATCTTCGGGTTCCAGCGACGGGTCTGGTGCCCGAAGTGGACGCCGCTGTCGAGCAGCTGGCGCATGGTGACGACTGCCATGAGTCGTTCTCCTTGTCTCGGGGCCCGGGCGCACGACGGCGCCGAACTCCCGTTCGGTTGTCTGCGACGGCCGGTCGGCACGTCGCCCTGGCGCCCGGCGCACTCCCGCCCCGGCCGCGTGAGCGGAGAGGGACCGTGGGGAGCGGAGGCCGAATGGGCGCGCGTAGTCACCCCGACGAGCGAGGTGCTCCGTGGAGTCTAGCACCAGGACGGCCGCCTCCCCCGCTGCTGCGGGAGGGCGGCCGTCGGGGCGCGGGAGGCCGGTGCTACTTGCGCGCCGACTTCATCACGGTGCGGATGTGCAGGGTGTCCATCTCCTCCAGCGAGCGGCCCTTGGTCTCGGGCACGAACATGAAGACGAAGACGAACGAGATCGCCGCGAAGGCGGCGTAGAGGCCGTAGGCCAGGGTGAGCGACACGTCCTGCGAGAGGATCGGGAAGGTCACCGTGATGGCGAAGTTCGCGATCCACTGGGCCGAGGCCGCCAGGCCGAGGGCGGCCGCCCGGATCCGGTTCGGGAAGATCTCGCCGAGGAGGACCCACACCAGCGGGCCCCAAGTCGCACCGAAGAAGACGACGAACGCGTTCGCCGAGACGAGGGCGATCGGCCCCCACGCGCCGGGCAGCGAGACGTCCTCTCCGCTGATCGTCGACTGGCTGAAGGCGATGGCCATCAGCGCGAGCGAGACGGCCATGCCGGCCGAGCCGACCAGCAGCAGCGGCTTCCGGCCGACCTTGTCGACCAGGAAGATCGCCACGAAGGTGACGACGACGTTCACGACCGAGGTGAAGACCGAGATCGCGAAGGAGTTGGACTCGTCGAATCCGACCGCGCTCCAGAGCGAGGTGGAGTAGTAGAAGATCACGTTGATGCCCACGAACTGCTGGAACACCGACAGCAGGATGCCGACCCAGACCACGGGGAGCAGGCCGAGGGCGGGACCGCGGAGGCTGGAGCGCTTCGCGTTCTCGGAGTCCTCGTCGATCTTCTTCTGGATGTCCGCGAGCGCCTCGTCGACCTCGTCGCGCGGCGTGACCGTCGCGAGCACCGCGCGGGCGTCCTCGGAGCGGCCGCGGGTCGCGAGGTAACGGGGCGATTCCGGCAGGGTCAGGGCCAGGAGGCCGTAGATGACGGCCGGCACGGCGCAGGCGATGAACATCCAGCGCCAGGCGGCGACGCCGAACCAGAAGGGCTCGGAGGCGCCGTCCGCGCCGTTCGCGATGAGGGTGTCCGAGAGCAGGGCGGCGAAGATGCCGAGCGTGATCGCCAGCTGCTGCAGCGACGCGAGGGCTCCGCGGATGGCCTTGGGCGCGATCTCCGAGATGTAGGTCGGAGCGATCACGGAGGCGATGCCGATGCCGAGGCCGCCGACCACGCGCCAGAGCACGAGGTCCCAGACCGCGAACGCCGCGCCGGCGCCGATAGAGGAGATGAAGAAGAGCCCGGCGCCGAGCAGCATGACCTTGATGCGGCCCCAGCGGTCGGCCAGGCGCCCAGCGAGATACGCGCCGAGCGCACAGCCGAGCAGCGCGGAGGCGACGGCGAAGCCGATCAGGGCGGCCGAGAGCTGGAACTCGCCCTGCACCGCCTCCACGGCACCGTTCACCACCGACGAGTCGAAGCCGAAGAGGAAGCCGCCGACCGCCGCCGCGATCGCGAGGCCGATCACCTTCCTCTTCAGCTTCGCCGCCGAGGGGTTCGGGATGTCCGCTCTCCCGCTGGTCGTGTCAGATCGTCCGCTGGTCATGGTCGTCTCCGATTCTCGCCGCCGGTGGGGGCGGGGTGCCGCTCCCGAGCCGGATCACCGGCACGTTACTCCTCGCCGCGGCACCGCCGGGACGGGTTGCGCTCTCCCCCGGCCGATGTCCTCCCTCCACAGCCGGGCCCGTCGCGCTCTCCTCCCCTGATCCGCTCGGCCGACCACCGGTCCCGGACCGGCTCCAGGAGGGTGGCCGCATGCTCCGATCCCGACTCCTGCGCCCGGGCGTGTTCGCCCTCGCCGCTCTGCTCGTCGCGGCGCCTCTCGGCGCCTCGCCCTCCGGCACCTCGTCCCCCGGCCGGTCCGACCCGCGGTGGAATTCACCCGTCCCGGGGTTCTCCGTCGTGGAGCCGTGGGGCGCGCCGGCCCACCGCTACGCCCCCGGGCACCGCGGGATCGACCTCGCGGCAGCGGCCGGGCAGCCCGTGGTCGCCGTCGCGGCGGGCACCGTGTCGTTCTCGGGCAGGGTGGTCGACCGGTCCGTGGTGAGCATCGTGCACGCGGACGGTCTGGTCTCGACGGTCGAGCCGGTCGACGGATCGGTGACGGCCGGGCAGGTCCTCACCGCGGGACAGCCCGTCGGAGCAGTGGGTGCGGGCGGCCACTGCGACGGGAGGTGCGTGCACCTCGGCGTCCGCGAGGGTGGCGACTACGTCTCGCCGATGCGGTTCTTCGGCGGGATCCCCCGGGCGGTGCTCCTGCCGATGGACGACGTGGCGCAGGGTGTTCAGCGAGTGGCGCGGAAGGGTGCGTCCAGCGACTCGCGCGTCCGGTCAGGCGCGGGGGTGGGCGAGGCGGTAGGCGTCGCGGATCCGCTCGGTCGAGACGTGGGTGTAGATCTGCGTGGTGCCCAGGCTCGCGTGGCCGAGCATCTCCTGGACGGCGCGGAGGTCGGCTCCGCCGTCGAGCAGATGGGTCGCCGCGGTGTGGCGGAGGGTGTGCGGACCGGACGGTCCGGAGCCCTGCCCGCCGTCGAGGAGCCTCGCCACGACGCCGTAGACGGTGCGCGGGGTGAGGCGCGCGCCCCGCCGTCCCAGCAGCAGGGCCCCGCTCCCGTCGCCGGTGGCGAGAGAGGGTCGGGCGCGCTCCAGGTAGTCGACGAGCGCCTCCTTCGCGGGGACGCCGAACGGGACGACCCGCTCCTTGGCGCCCTTGCCGGTGACGAGCACGGTGAGCCGGCCGAGATCGACGTCGCCCAGGTCGACGGCGACCAGCTCGGAGACGCGGATGCCGGAGGCATAGAGCAGCTCGACGATCGCGAGGTCCCGCAGCGCCACCGGGTCATCGGTCGCGCCTCGCGCCGCGACCGTGTCGAGCACCTGTTGCGCCTGCGGGAGCGTGAGGACCCGCGGCAGTGTCCGTCCCGACTTGGGCGTCTTGAGGCGTGCGGCGACGTCGACGGGGAGCCGCTCGGTCCGATGCGCCCAGGAGGAGAAGGAGCGGACGGCCGCGGTGCGCCGGGCGAGGGTCGCGCGGGCGATCCCCGACTCCGACTCTCGCCAGAGCCAGTCGCGCAGCAGCTCGAGGTCGAGCTCGGCGGTGAGGAGCCGCCCCTTCTCCTCCGTGTGGGCGATCAGGCGCGCCAGGTCGGAGCGGTAGCCCTTCGCGGTGGCGGGCGAGAGGGACCGCTCATCGAGGACGTACCGGAGGAAGTGCTCGACCGAGTCGGCGAGCGTCTCGCCGGTCATGATCCGTCCGGAATCCGCGACCAGAGGTCGATGCGCCCCTGCTCGTCGAGCCCCTCGAGCCGCTCGATCAGGTCGGTGCCGAACCGCGTCGCGATCGGGGCCGGTGCCGTCGGCACGAACGAGGCGGCCACCGTCTCCGGGTGGACGTGGACGAGCGAGAGGCTCTGCGCTCCGTCGACGCCGGCGAGCTCCCGCTCGGGCGCTCCGAGGTCCATCGTGTAGCTGGTGGCGCCGGCGACGAGCACGGGCACGCCCGCGAAGGTCGCAGCCGTGGGGTAGTGCAGGTGGCCGCCGAGGATCGCGCGGACGTCGGTTCCGCGCACCACCTCCTCGAGGCGGTCGATCCCCCGCAGCTCGAGCACGGTCATCGCGCCGAGCGGCGTGGGCAGCGGAGGGTGGTGCAGGGCGAGGATCGTCCCCAGCGGGGCCGGTGCGGCGAGCTCGTCCTTCAGCCAGGCCAGCTGGGCGTCGGTGAGGTCGCCGTGGTGGAAGCCGGGCACCGCGCTGTCGAGCGCGATGAGCCGGAGCCCGCCGAGGTCGACGACCTGGTCCACGGGTCCCGCGCCCGCCGGGTCCTGCCCGAGCAGCACCCGCCGGAACGCTCCGCGCTCGTCGTGGTTGCCCATCACCCAGACGATCGGGCAGCCGAACCGCTCGCCGACCGGGTCGAGCTGCTCGCGCACGAGCAGGTAGGCGTCCTCCTCGCCACGGTCCGCGACGTCCCCGGTGACGACGATCGCGTCCAGGCGTCCGCCGCGCTCGGCCAGCCGGCCGACCGCCTGCGCGAGGCGGGCGGCCGTGTCGACCTTCCCGTAGAGCGGAGCGCCGTCGGCCAGCTGGTGCGTGTCGCTCAGATGCGCGATGACCCTGTCGGCGGCGCGGAAGTGCCCGAGCTGCGGGCGCTCTCCGCCGTGTCCTGCTGCCGTGGCGTCCATGCCGCTCCCCTCGCCGATGCCCCTTCAGCGTAGGGCGGACCGCCGACAGCGCCGCGGCGGCGGGGCCGCTCACCCGGGCGCCCGCTCCCAGTCCCCGTCCTCGGAACGGTGGACGCGTCCGTCTGCGAGGAGCGCACCCAGCGCCGACAGTGCCGAATCGAGCGATTCCCCGGAGAGCCGGGCGACGGTTGCGGCGTCACAGCCTCCTTCGGATTCGACGACGGCCAGGACTCGCGCCTCAGCCGCGGTCAGCGCTCGGCACGATCCGTCGGCGTCGCCGACGGCGAGCAGTTCGAGCACATCCGCCGGCGAGGTGACGCAGGTCGCCGCGTACTCGCGGAGGAGCCGGTGGCAGCCGGCGGAGGAGGCACTGGTGACCGGGCCCGGGACCGCACCGAGGGGGCGGCCCAGGGCAGCCGCGTGGCCGGCGGTGTTCAGGGATCCGGAGCGGGCGCCGGCCTCGACGACGACGGTGCCCACGGTGGAGGCGGCGATGAGGCGGTTGCGCTGCAGGAATCGCCAGCGGGTGGGCGTGGTGCCCGGTGGGACCTCGGTGGCGACGGCGCAGCCGGGTGTGGCGATGATGCGGTGGAGGAGGTCGGCGTGGGCCGTCGGGTAGAGGCGGTCCGCTCCCCCGGCGAGGAAGGCGACCGTCCGGCCTCCGGAGCCGAGGGCGACACGGTGGGCGACCGCGTCGATCCCGAAGGCACCGCCCGAGACGACGGAGACGCCTCGCGCCGCGACGCCCGCGGCGAGCTCGGCGGCCACGTGCTCGCCGTAACCGGTCGCAGCGCGGGCGCCGACGAGGGCGAGGCGGTGCGTCGGATCGAAGGCGGCGGGATCACCGCGCAGCCAGAGCAGGAGTGGCGCGTGCGGCCCGAGGTCGTCGAGCGACTCGGGCCACACGGGAGCCCCGGGCAGGAGCAGCCGGGCGCCGAGTCGCTCGGCGATCTCGAGACGTCGGAACAGGAGCCTGCGGTCCAGGCGCGGTCGCCAGCGCGCCAGCCCCGACTGCAGGGCGGCGGCCTCGGAGTCGAGGGGCGCGGGTGCCGGGCCTTCTTCGTCGGAGGGAGCGCGATGCGGGGGCGCGAGGATCTCCTCCGCGGACGACGAGGACACGACGTGGGCGAAGGCCTCGGCCGCGCCGACCCTCTCGATGAGGAGGGCGGCGACGGAGTCGCCGGGCTCGGTCAGAGAGTTCCAGCCGCACCGGGCAGCAGCGTCGACGAGTGACCCCCGACCACCGTCAGACTCATCGGTCGCCTCGCCGTCGGCAGCTGACCGGGGCTCGGCTGCACCGCTCGGCAGCAGTCGGCGAACAGCGTCGAGCTCCGCTCCGTCGAAGAGCGCGTCGGGCCGGATCACGCGGCACCTCCTCGAAGGACGAGCGCGCGCGCGAGGTGGGCTGCTGACGGCCGGTCGGCTGCGTCGAGGTCCGCGAGCGTCCAGGCCAGGCGCAGGACCCTGTCGTAGCCGCGCATGGTCACCAGACCTCGCTCCAGAGCCCGGTCGAGCGTGCGGGACTCGGCACTGGTCGGGCGCACCGCGTCCGAGCGCAGCCAGGCGCCGGAGACCTCCGAGTTGAGCGTCCACGGCGTGGAGGCGAGGCGAGCCGCTGCGAGGGACCGCGCCGCGGCGACATGAGCGCGAGCCTGCGCCGTCGACATTCCGGACGTGTCTCGACGTGCGGCCAGCTGAGCCGCGCTGATCCGGCGGACCGTCAGGCGGATGTCGACGCGGTCGAGCAGCGGTCCGCTGAGCCGCGCGAGGTAGCGGCGGCGGACCGAGGGAGCACAGGTGCAGGTCTCTCCGGGGATGCCGAAGCGGCCGCACGGGCACGGGTTCGCCGCGAGGACGAGCTGCACCCGCGCGGGGAACTCGGCGACGGCGTTCGCGCGGTGGATGCGGATCACGCCGGATTCGAGCGGCTGGCGCAACGCATCGAGGGCGACGGACGAGAACTCGGGGGCCTCGTCGAGGAACAGCACTCCCCGGGTGGCGCGGGCGACCGCGCCGGGCCGGATGCGGCCGCTGCCCCCGCCGACGATCGCTGCGGACGAGGCGGAGTGGTGCGGACTCTCGAACGGCGGTCTGCGCACCAGCGCGCCACCGGTCGGCGCTCCGACCAGCGAGCGCATGCAGGTGGCCTCCAGCGCTGCGTCGTCATCGAGGTCGGGGAGGATGCCCGGCAAGCGCGAGGCGAGCATCGTCTTCCCGGCGCCGGGAGGCCCGAGCAGGAACACGTGGTGCCCGCCCGCCGCCGCGACGACCATCGCCTCGGCCGCCTCCTCGTTCCCCACCACGTCGGAGAGGTCGAGGCGGGCCTCCGGCTCGGACACCGTCTCAGCCGGCGGCGCGGCCTCGGGGAGCACCGGCACTTCCCACTCGGCTCCGTGCCAGACGGCGGCCGCCGCCAGCGAGGAGACCGCGATCACCTCGACGCCGTCGACCAGCTCCGCCTCGAGCCGGTCCTCGACGGGGACCATCACGCGGCGCCTGCCCTCGCGGGCGGCCGCGAGCACCGCGGGCAGCACGCCCGGGACGGAGCGCAGCCGGCCGTCCAGGCCGAGCTCCCCGATGTGGACGACCGCGGCGACCGACTCCGCATCGACCTCGCGGAGCGACGCGAGCGCGGCCAGCCCGATTGCGAGATCGAAGGCGGAGCCGTGCTTGGGCATCGCGGCCGGCGAGAGGTTCACGGTGATCTTGTACTCGGCGATGGTGCTGCCGGAGTTGATCGCCGCCGAGCGCACCCGCTCCTTCGCCTGCGCGAGCGCGGCGTCGGGCAGGCCGATGATCACCATGCCCGGGGTGCCGTCGGCCGAGTGGGCCTCCACCCCGACCACGGCTCCCGCGAAGCCGACGAGACCGACCGCCGAGGTCCTTCCCAGGCCCATCAGGCCACCGCCCGCAGGTGCCGGATCTGCGACGGGACTCCCCCGGGAGCGACGATGCCGACCGCGTCGATCCGCAGATGCCGGGAGCGCTCGTGGTGCTCGTCGGCCCAGGCGTAGGCGAGTCGCCGCAGGCGCTGCGCCT